>JBJKSS010000304.1:0-5798 GCA_046703745.1 Spirochaetota bacterium | reverse complement strand
ACAAAAATGCTTCTGAAAATATTTTTCCTCAATTTTTCTTCAGTTTCAGGAATTATATTATCCTTAAGCTGATTGGATAAGTCCCTGACCCTCTTGTCGAATTTGTCATAAAGGTCATCAAAAAGCTCTCTGGCCCTTTTTTCCAATCTATCAGTGTTATCGCTCATAGAACACTCCTGATATTGAACATTCAGCTATAATCAAAAGGCTTTTTTATTCTAATGTCAACCTAATTTAAAATAATTGAAATTTATCATGTTTCGGCGTGTAAGCCGGGGAAATAATCGATCAATGTTTTGAATTAATACAAAAAAACAATCATATCTTCATTTTGTCCCGATCCCGATTATTCCATCGGGATCGGGACGAGAACGTGAGAATTTGGAGTATAATTATTTTGTATTTTCAATTCCAGGCCTTTATGATAAAATATTAGAAAATTTCCTGCAAAGGCGTTTATGCCTAACACTAAAAATTATACAATTTTACGGATGAAAATACTATGAAAAAGCTAATTATCTGCGCTACTATTGTAGCGTTTTTGATTTTTTCGTGTGCAAAAAAAATCGACATGAGGCCATACGATAAAAAAAATTATATTGACAGGGAAAATAACGACTCAATAAAATCAGCTGTTAATGTAACTATCCAGCAAAATCCCATAATAGGCTTTTTTAACAAGGGTAAAACGGGCGATGAAGACTATTACAAGATTCGTTTTGCCGCAAAGGGGACTTCGTATAAAATTGTCCTGTCCGGCGTCCCGGGAATCGATTCACGGATGGAGCTGTTCCAGCCCGATGGCGAAATGATTTATAAAATTGACCGCAACGGCATTGGAGAATCCGAAGTGCTCTCGGAATATTATCCATCTTCTGATTATCTGATACTCATGGTTGAAGCAAAAACTGGCTACAATGAAAAAGTGCCTTATGTGATAAATTTCATTCCAAAAACCGATTCGGGGGTAAATGTAACCCAACCGAACCATGATGAACAGAATGCCGAGGAAATACAGCTGGGTGATGAAAAAACCGCAATATTGATACCTGGAAAATCCGATTATTACAAGGTTACCTTTCCTGATGATAAAAAATATGTTTTCCAGATAAAAGCCGAACCTTTGTCCAACATGGATATCAATTTTACAATCATCAATAAAAAATTGAACATGAGTAAATTCATAAACAGCTACGGCTGGGGATGCACTGAGTTCTATACATTCATTGATAGCAAAAAAGGGGATTATTACATCAAGGTATCGGGCAATATTAATTCCAACGACAGGAAGGATCCGATTTATAAATTATCCGTTACAAAACTCGATGATACAGTCGATGACAAACCCGTTTATTATGAAGATGAATTCAACGACACGAGGGAGTCGGCAACGGAACTTGTAAACAATGCGGAAGTCACCGGGTTGTTATACCCTGAAAACGATGAAGACTGGTATAAATTAAACCTGGACAGATTTTCAATAAGTGTTGATCTCTCGCTTTCAAGTATAAGGGGAATTAACCCGATCATAGAGATATACAATGCAGGCGGCGGATTGATCAAAACGGTGAATGAAGACAATGACAGCGCCAGAAATATTTTGTTGAAAAACCTGCAAAGAGGCGTGTATTTTATAAAATTGACAAGTGATAAAAAATCTCTGCAGGAGTACAAGCTATTTTTAAACATAAGGTTCTACTAGAATGGCGTTCATAATAATAACAGGCATTATTATTTCAATCATAATTCTGCTAGTTGTCCTCAGGATCACCCTCTGGGGCAGCAAGGGCAAGCTGAAGGAAGCGATGAGGCTTGAATCATCGGGAAAATTTTTCGACGCCTTGAGCATTTATGATTATCTGCTGAATGAGGGCCATCATATCCCTGAATTGAGATGGAAAATCGCCAATCTTTCCCTTAAAACGAACAATATTGCCAGGGCGCAGAAGGAGCTGGCAATACTCCTGGAAACCGGAAACCTGCCGGAAAACGTTTCGATACTCGAAGTTAAAAGAATAATGGCGGAAAGCTTTCTCAAAATGGGAAAAATCCAGGAAGCATTCATCGATCTCCTTGAAATTGCCAGGCTTGATCCGGAGAACACGATAATCCTTATGGAACTCGCCAAAATTTATGCGGGGCAGGGCTCAACCGGCAAGGCAATAAGGCTCTTTGAACGATGCCTGAAGAGCAATCCGAATGATCATGAAATAACATATTATCTTGCACGGGCGTATCTTGATTTCGGCGATGCGGAAAAAGCAACCGAATTCCTTGAAAAAACGGCCCGCCTGCGATTTTTCGACAACGGCAGGGTTAATTACTACCTCGGCGTGCTTTATTTTGCACAAAAAAAATACAACCTTGCAATACAGCACTTTTCCCAGATCATAAAACTGAAACCCAACGACAACAGGCTGTTATCCGAAGCGCATCACTACATCGCACTCAGCTACAAGGAGAGGGGGCTTGTCGACGAGGCGTTTACAAATTTTGAAAAGTCACAAAATTATTCGGAGCTTCTTCCGAAAGATTTCCAGAATATAAAATCATTGTACAACCAGGCGGTACTGCTCTATAAAAACGGCCAGTACAAGAAAGCACTGGAAATATTCTACAAGGTTAAAATGATCGATTACAGGTACAAGGATATAGATAAAATAATCAAGGAAATAGCGGGCAAGCTCAAGGCCGGCACAAAGGTTCCCGAGAACATGATAAATTACATTAATGAAAACCCGCTGATCAATATATTAAAACGGGGATTGTTGCTTTCAAAAACAAGATTCAACATTGCGGCCATTGAGTCGAAAGCCTCCGATCTTTTCAAGAATATTGCTGCTTCCGGAGAATCCGACAATGCTGCAAAAGCTTCAACAACAATGGCCAACGATCTCGTTATGGAATTCAACAATACCAATCCAAAAAATTTCAAGGAAACCGCACGCAGGCTTGTAAATGTAATAGGGTTCATAATCAAATCCGAGCCCAAATTTTTTCAGGATGATGAATACATGGACGGCAATGCAATCAATTTTTATGCCGTCCCGCTGAAAAATCCGAAAGTCAAAAAAGATATACTGATAACAGTGAGAAGGTTCAAGGATATTGTCCCGGAATTGTCAGTGAGCAGGTTCATCGACTGGATGGATGAAAAAAATCTCGACCAGGGGATATTCATTGCTTCCAACTCGTTCAGTCCCCATGCATTGAAAGTTATCAACACGTACCCGAAAGCAAAATTCATAGATAAATTCGGATTATCAAAAATACTCGGGAGGGTTAAATGACAAAAAAAATAGTGATATTCATACTGCTTCTTGCGGTGATGATCCTGCTTTTCGGCTTTTTATATCTTGTAGGCATCGCCAATTATATCGAGATGAATTTCATAAAAAACCTCAGTTGGCTCAATTTCTCCAACCTTGCAAAATCCTACCCTATAATATATTTCCTCTATTTTATCGTTATCACCATATTTTTCATCATTGCAATTGCGATAATGATCAGCATGATAATATCGATCAGGCAGGACAATATTTCTCTCACGACAATGAACATAGATGACATATCGATAAAAAGGCAGAACGTGGAAAACATGTCGACCTCTTTCGACAAACTCGTTGAAAGCCTTAACAGGAACATAAGCGCCATAAAAAACTACACCGAACTTATAGACTCCGATATCAATAAAGCGGACAAGTCAAAACTTGAACAGGGATTCCAGGAAACTATTGACAGTATATACCAGGATTTTTCACAGATGGTGAATGACATTTCGCAGTCATCAACCATATCCGAGCTTTTTGAAAAAATCATCTACTGGGGCGTTTCATTCTCAAAATCCAAAAGGGGCTCTTTGATGGTAGTGGACAAATCAAAGGAGCTTTATATTTACAAAACCATCGGGTGGAATGAATCCGAAAAAAAGAAAATCGACGAGATTAAAATACCTCTCGGGGCCGGCATAGCGGGCAAGGTCGCTTCGGAAAACAAAAGGATATTCGTGACCAACATCGAGAATAACCCGGAGTATGATTACAAATACAAGGATAATTACCAGACAAAATCATTCATATCAATGCCGATCGTAGGCATCAGCAAGGTCGTCGCTGTATTAAACCTCACCGAAAACAGGAACGGCCTTTTTACCATGAATGATCTTGAGGTTTTAAATATAATAACGCGGCTTGCTTCAAAAATATTCGAGCTTATACAGATAAAAAAGAAACTCGTAAAATAAAAAACGGAGGCTTTGCATGAAGAAAAGTATTATACTTATAATTATTGCGGCTGTCTCTTTTAATATGAATTTTAAAAGTGTTGAAACCAAAATGCCGATTAAAAAAAGCAACGTGAATTTATTAAAGGAGGATCAAATGAAGCTTGAATCAACTTCCTTTACAAACGGGCAGGATATCCCGGTAAAATACTGCAAGGAAAACATTCCGGGAGGAAAAAACATTTCTCCGCAATTCAGCTGGAGCGGTATACCGAAAGATGCAAAATCCCTGGTACTTGCAATTGTCGATCATCACCCTATAGCCTCTGACTGGGTTCACTGGCTTGTAGTGGACATACCGGCAGGAGTAAGCTCCATTGACGAGGGAGCATCCAAAACGGATAAAATGCCGGCAAAATCGAAAGAATTGACAAATACATTCGGATTGAGGGGTTATGACGGCCCTTCCCCGCCCAAAGGCACAGGCAAGCATAATTACGAAGCCACCATCTATGCACTCAGCATCCCCGCATCGGGCCTGAACGGCAGGATCAGCGAAGCCGATTTGCTGGTAAAAATAAGGCCATACATAATCGACAAGGCAAGTCTAACGGGTTACTTCGGTAGATAATATCATATATTTGACAATTCATTAATCAATCCCGTTTGCGGCAAGAAACAGGCAGCGGCTTGTTTCTTGCCGCAATAAAGAAAAACCTCACACATTTATTCCCCAAACCATGCGTTCAACAATTGCATTTGTATACAACCTGTAAAAAACAGGTCAAATTATTGCCCGGAAATATTTGAATATTGACAAAAAAGTTAATTATAATATATAATAGTTATAAAATATAACTAAAGGGCATGCATGACCGGCAAAGAATACGACAATCTTGCAGAGAGTTTGTACACCGTAGTTTCAATGTCACACAAGAAGATGGAAAAGATTCATGACGCTCTCCTGAAAAAGCACAAGCAGATAAAAAGGGCCCATATAAAAATACTCGGAAGCATATACAGGACAGGCAGAAAAAAAATGACCGAACTGGGCGACATTCTCATGCTGCCCAAATCGAATATAACGCCGCTTATTGACTTGTTGAACAGGATTAATTATATCAGCAGAATATCTGACAACAATGACAGGAGAATCATATACATAGATATAACGGAGAAGGGCAGGAAATTCATCGGTAAATACAGGGAGCAGTTTTATTCAATAATCAGGGAAAAATTGAAAAATATTTCAATCACCGATTTGAAAAAAATAGAATATGTAATCAAATTCTTAAATGAAAAATTCAATTACATATAATGCCGCCGGACATCAAACCGTAAAAAACTGTCATTGCTATTAAGGGAACATGCTTTATTTTTTTAAAAACCTTGCCGGCAAGTCAGTGCAATAAACATCCTGCATTTATATTTTTGAGGAGACATAATGACCGAAAAGAAAAAATCCGATAAAAGTGAAACAGAAAAAAAACAAAAAGCTGCCTGGTGGACAAGAAAAGGCGCCAGGATTACGGGCATTATCATTCTTGCACTATTCATCATAGTGCAAGAATGATAA
>JBJKSS010000303.1:0-5708 GCA_046703745.1 Spirochaetota bacterium | reverse complement strand
CTCCTTTTTCCTTGCCTTGACAAGATTGTTAATATCAAGAATTATGGCTATACTGCCGTCACCAAGCACCGTGGCACCGGAAATCCCTTCAAGCTGTTTCAACGATTCGTCAAGTGCCTTGATTACTATATCCTGGCTGCCGATCAATTCATCAACCACGATGCCGATCTTGCGGTTTTCATAAAAAATGACAACAAGATAAACTTCATCGCTGCTGCCTGCTTTCCCCACTCCGACAAGATCATTCAGAAAAAGAACGGCAATCGTCTCGTCCCTGAGACTGTAAACCTTGTATTCGTCAAAATCCTTTATATCGCTGCTTCTTATCTTTATCGTTTCCTCAATTACATTGATGGGTATTGCGAAAATGCTCCGGTCAAGGTAAACGAGCAAAGCCTCTATGATCGTAAGTGTCAGGGGAAGGATAATCGTCGTTTTCGTGCCGTAGCCGAATCTCGTGTCGATGCTGATGCTGCCCCTGATCTTCGATACCTGGGTTCGCACAACGTCCATTCCAACCCCGCGGCCCGAGAGCCCCGTAATATTGTCCTTTGTACTGAAGCCGGGCTCGAATATGAAATTGATGATTTCATCATTGCTCATTTCGTTCAGGGTCTCATAGGTCGAAAGATTTTTTTCTACGGCCTTTTCCTTGATTTTTTCGATGCTTATTCCCTTGCCGTCATCGAAAACTTCTATGAATATGTTCGATCCCTGCTGGTAGGCCTTGAGGTTGATAACGCCTTCCCTTGGCTTGCCTTTCCTTTCGCGTTCCTCGGGAGATTCCAGACCATGGTCTATGGAATTCCTTATCAGGTGGGTCAGCGGCTCCGTTATCAGCTCTATAACGCTCCTGTCGATTTCGGTGTCCTCGCCTTCAATAAGCAGGTTGACCTTTTTATTGAGGTTATTCGCCAGATCCCTTACCATCCTGGGGAATTTGGAAAAAACCGTGCTTATGGGAACCATCCTTACATGCATCATGCTCATCTGCATCTGGTCGGAAATTCTCTCGAGCTCGTTCGTTGCATCGTCGATTTCCGCTCTCAAAAGCTGGAGATTGGTCTTGTCACTTATCATGTTCTTGAGCTGAATGAACCTCGAATAGTTTATGATAAGCTCGCCGACAAGGTTCATCAGGTTGTCAAGCCTGTCCGTCTCCACCCTGATCGTCTGTTTTCTCAATGCCGTCTGCTCGAGCTTTTTTGTTTTTTCAATTTTTTCTTCGATCCCCCTGATGTCCACATCAAGGCCCTGCTCGGCTGCGCCCTCCTCCTTGCCCTTTGCCCTGGTTTGAAGCTCTTTTTCCCATTCCTGCTCTATCTTCTCGCCTTCCATTATTTCATCCGAGGAAAGCAGAAGTTCGGAGGTATACCCCGGGGCGCCGGATATTTCTATACCGAGACTTTTCAATTCATTGAAGCTGATACGTATTATGCTGACATCGTATACCTGATCGACGTCGGCCATTTTTTTCAGTTTATCCTCACTGGAAGCTGACAGAAGATAAATATCAACTTCAGCATATTTTGTATCATCGGCTTCGGTAAGTACATCGGGGCTGGTTTTGATAACGTTGTTGCCGGATGAAAAGTTGTTATATACCAGGAAGGCCCTCGGATATTTCATCTCGCAGTTTGCTTCGATCCTGAATGAAAGCCTGTAGAACATGTCGCCCTTTTCGAGACCATCCTCAATCTTGCTTTTTTCAAAATCGTTAAATTCGACATCTATGCTTTTTTTCTCCTGCACAGGTCCGGGCTCTTCCGTCCCGGCAGGAGTTTTCCCCGGTTTTACGGCTTCTTCCTGTAGAATGCCGCCGAGCTCTCCGGTTTCGTATGAAATGTCTATTTTCGATTCGTCAAAATTGTTCTGGATGGCGGTGACGAGCTCGATCAGCTTGTCATAAGCCTTGAAAAGCTTGTCAATTATGATCCTGGAAACCGCCAGTTTGCCTTCGCGGATCCTGTGAAAAATATCCTCCATCTTGTGGGAAAGGGATGAAATATTCATAAAACCGACAATTGCGGACTCTCCCTTTATGGAGTGCGTCAGCCTGAATATTTCATTTATAACATCTTCATCTTCAGGAAATTTTTCCAGTTCGAGAAGTTTCTGATTCAGATTTTCCAAAAGCTCGGAAACTTCCTCGATAAATGCCTTCCTGAATTTATCATCATCCATGTGAACCATCAATACTCCCGGTAAGATTATTCTTCAATCTTGATCTCTTCATTGCTTTGGATTATCCTGGTAATATCAAGGATAATAATGAGCTTGTCTTCATTCTTACCGATTGATTCTATAAAATCCGCCTTGATTCCCGAAGCAGTCGGCAGGGAAGGCTCAATGTTTTCCCTGGACAACGTTAGTACCTCATGCACAGAATCAACAATTATACCGAAGAGACGCTTGCCGATCAAAACAACGATAATCTTGTTCTTTTTTGTCCTTTCGATGCTTTCCATGTTGAATCTTTTTCGCAAATCTATGACAGGCACGACGTTGCCCCGGAGATTTATTATGCCCTCTATATAATACGGAGCCTTTGGAAGCATCGCTATTTCTTCGATCTTGATTATTTCTGAAACCTTTTCTATGGGAATACCGTAAAACGACCTGCCGAGTTCAAACAGAATAATCTGCATTTCTTCCGGATTACTCAAAATCCTGTCATCAGCCATAAACTACAACCTCTTGTCAAACCTTATATCTGATTCTAATATTTTTATTTTTAAATTTCATGAAAATTTAAAGTTTATTAATAATTTTCGACAGGGATGACTAAATAAATGAGTGATTTTTTAATAAGTAATGTTTATATTCTCGGTGTTCAGGAGTAATTCCATCTCACCGCTGGATAAACCGGTTTTTTTCTGTACATCTGCAAGCTTCCAGCCCTTCCTGATCAGGTAACGTGCCTTTTCAGCATCGTTCATGCCCTTGAGCTCCTCATCTACAGGGTCAGCAGAATTATTTGACAGATTTTCAGCGGCAATTTCGGTATTTCTTGCAATCTTTTTGGGCGTGTAGGTAATTTTTTCTATATTCTCAAAAAGATCCTTTATTTCATCCTTTTTGCCCTTCAGATCCATCTTGAGGCCGGCCTTCTTTTTATCCGCCATTATGATTTTGCTGTCAAGCTCTTTTAATTTTTGTTCGATAAGGGTCACATTGTTCAAAGTCGTGTTATTCAGCTCAACAATTATAGAATTAATCTCTTTCTTGATTTTTGAGAGAACCTCCTGGTTCGTGACCTTCTTTTCAACCCTGGAATTTATTATAAAAAAACCTGCTGCCAGTACGATAATGTTGATGCAGAAAAGCACAATATTAAACCACATTTTTCCCTCCCCCGTTTCAACTTCAAAAAAAATGCAGCCGTTTTAACAGGCTTAAAGATATGAAATCAATTAAACATTAATATCTATTTTATGGCCAAGAGCCGGATCCTTGAATTTGTCATTTTTATCTTTCTTATCACTTTCTTCAGGATTTTCCTCACCCTTTTGATCTTTATCGTTTTTATTCTGCTGTTTAAGTGAACGTTTTTTTTCTTCATCCTTGATTTTACCGGGCCCTTCATTCACATTCTTGGTATCCGGAACATCCTTGGAATCCTTGTCGCCTTCCTTCTGTATCTGTGATGCAGCCTGGTCCTGTCGTAATACTTCACTTTCCCTGTTTAACGCCTGCTGTTTTGTGACCTGGTTCATCTGGTTGAAATTTACCTGCAAATCTATAGGATTAACCATATTTCCCCCTATATAATTAATTATATAACGGATTCGTTCCCTGTTTTTATAAACTTACAAATTGCAAAACGTCTATTTTTTCCTGCCCGCCTTGTCAGACGAATCTTCCTCGTACGGGATTGTATTTACTTCGCCGCCCTGCAGGACAAAAGCGGCTTTTTTGTATTCGGTTTTAAGCTGGAGGAATGCATTTTTTATATAAATTTTTACACCGGGATATGCTTTTTTGGAAGCTATGACCTTACCCTTGCTCTTCAACTGGGCCAGATAATCTTCAATCCCTTTTATTTCATTTGTTGCATTCTTAATAATTTCATCAAGTTCATACGATTTTGCCTGGAGCTGGGTCAACAATTCTTCCTTGTCCTCAGGCAGCTTTTTCACAAGCTTCTTGTGATTTATCAAATTGTCGAGATTTGCCTTTAACGGCTCCAGCTCCTTCTGTGCCCTGAGCCTTTTTTCTTCCTGTTCAAGCATGATCTGTCTTTTTTTAGGATCTATGCCGACCTCAAGTATGGTTTCAGGATTGGCAACCGACCCCAGCGTCTTTGTCTTGACAAGCTCCCCGGCCCTTAACCTGCCCCCTACTATGGCACCTCTTTTACCGACACAATGAATTTCCTTCGTTGCATCTATAAAACAGTGGAGAATGCCATCCTGGGAATACACACCCTCATTGGCTTCGATGTGCATGCTTTCAATGAATCTTGCATAGACATTCTTGCCTGCAATAATTTTACCTTCATTCTTGCCCATGATTCCACCATTGACAATCACATCGCCCTCTGCATCGAGTTCGCATTTGCCTGCGCTTCCGTGTATTTCGATATTGCCGGCAGCTTTAATGCTAAACCCGTCCTCAACATTCCCCTGGACAATGACGGTACCGAGGAACAGTATGTTGCCGGTTTTCAGGTTCACATCACCCTGGATGGTGTAGACAGGATCAACCACGACCTTGCCTGCCATAAGATAAACCTGTCCGTTGATCTCCGCAACCACACTTGTCTTGTCTTCGGTAATCTTGGTGTTTCTCCCAGCCTGAAGCACGGTATCCTTGCCCATTTTGGCAGGGATCAATTTGTTTGTAACCGTCCTTCCCGGGACACCTTCGGATAAAGGCTCCTTTGTTGCGAGTATCTGCCCGGCAACAACATTCTGGATTATGTTCAATTCCTTGAAATTGACCTTGCCGTCCTCTTCCTCAAAATGAACCTCATCCTTGTTTGTATTGAAATTATAGTGGATTTCCGCATTGTTGCCGTCCTTGACCTTGATGCCCATGGCGATCAGGATCGGCTCATTATAGGCAGGATAGTCGACTAGCCGGCTAAGATCATCTTCCTTTATGCCGACAACAACGCCGTTATTGCTCAATATACTTTTTATTTCATCAATATCAAGATCGAACCCGCCCGGTCTCGGAGGTGTCAAAACTATATAGGCCTTCATCTCATCGCTGGATATCTGCACGGTTGCAGTCGAGTCATTCGCAATATTCAACTGGGGCATCTCGCCTATCTTGCAGTATTCGCCCTTGGCTTCCTTGATTACCCTTGCAACCATATTCTGGTTGACATCCTTGATGCCCCTTGCATAGATTGCATCATAAACCTTTTTATCCTGCACCTTTTTACCCTTGCCCAGGGGCCTGGTAATTTTTAACAGCACGCCCCTTGATGTGACCTTAACGAAAACCTCGCCGTCTTTATCCCTGACGACCTCTTCGTATTTTTCTTCACCCATATCCTGCAAGGGAACAAACTGGTTTTGCTCGGGCATATTAAAATTCATTATTTCGCTTAAAACATTATCCTGTGGGATCGCCCTGTAAACCTTGACCTTAAAATCCTTATGTCCGATCCCCAGCACCCCTTTGGTGCCGTATTCCTCGATTTCATAATCGATCTCATTCATGCTGATGCCCAGACCGGCACATGCATTCTGCAGCGC
>JBJKSS010000302.1:0-2784 GCA_046703745.1 Spirochaetota bacterium | reverse complement strand
CCATCACCATGATCGACGGAGGTCTCCATAAAATCGGCATATTATGGGTGCTGGTTTTCCCGCTTGTGGCATATTTTTTCAAGGGCAAGAACTCTGGAACAATACTGGTTTTAACTCTTTCGATGATAGCCCTGATGATCGTGTTTTTAAGCAAATTCAACCTGGTAATCACTTCCTATAAACTTTCAACATTCATTGATGTATTCGTAGTTTACGGTGTAATTTCCTTGATGACATTTTTTTACGAAGATACGTTCACCAAAAGCGAAGAGATAATATTAAGACAGCTTTACACGGATACCCTGACAAATCTTCCCAACAGGATAAAGATGATCAATGATATAAAACGCATCGAGCACATAGTGCTGATACTCATAAACATCGACTCATTCAAGGAAATAAACGATCTTTACGGCAATAAAATCGGGGATCTGGTATTGAAAAAGATAGCAAAAAGACTGGGTAAAATCAGGTCAAAGACAAAAAGCATCTACAATATTTACAAGCTTCACGCCGACGAGTTTGCCATCATAATTAAAAACTTCGACAACAAGGAATATATACAAAATTTCATTCTGAAAATTCACAAGGTTTTGTCCCGTGACATACTTATCAACGAGCTCGAAATTTCCCTGGGAATGTCCATCGGGATCGCAAAAACATCAAAGGATATTCTTGCCGATACGGACATGGCGCTGAAACTTGCCAAGGAAAAAAGAAAGGATTACGTGTTTTTCGACAAATCAATGAAAATCGTGGAAAAATACGAGGAAAGACTAATGCTCCTGCGCAAGCTCAAGCTGGGAATTGCAACTGACAACATCGTGCCCTACATGCAGCCCATTGTGAAGAATGACGATAGAACGATAAACAAATATGAATGCCTTGTCCGGCTGATCAGCAACGAGGATGTCATATCTCCCTATTTTTTCATCGATATTGCAAAAAAAGCAAAACTCTACCATCATATAACAAGGGTGATGGTGCTCAAAACCTTCACCCTGCTTGCAAACACAAATATCGAATTTTCCATAAATCTTTCCGTGGATGATATATTAAACAAGAATACGATAGATTTCATTATAAGTGCTCTCAAGGATTTTAACATTGCAGGCCGGGTTGTGTTTGAACTCGTTGAATCCGAGCAAATAGAGGAAATCAGGGAAGTCGAAGATTTTATCTATACGATGAAGAAACTCGGCTGCAAGATCGCGATCGATGATTTCGGCTCGGGATATTCCAACTTTGCGTATATTTTGAGAATGAACGTGGATTATCTCAAGATTGATTCTTCACTAATAAAAAACCTCGATACGGATGATAATTCCCTGATCATCACGGATACGATCGTCAATTTCACGAAAAAACTGAAAATCAAGACAATAGCCGAATTTGTCCACACCAAAAGCGTCTATGAAAGGGTTAAAAATCTCGGCATCGATTATTCTCAAGGATATTATTTCGGTGAGCCCCAGCCTGTTGAAAGCGTCCTGGGCCTTAATAAAATCAACAAACGAAACTGATTCCCATAATATTAATACAATTGTATGCTTTAATTCGTGCCGCATTCAACCGAAAATAAGTGTATGAAAAGATTTTATTTATTCACCATATTCATTTTTACCGCTCTGGGAGCATTCCCCAAACCTACGAAAATGATCTTTATCGAACAGATATACAGGCTCTATGAATCAAACCTCAATGCCGGTGCCTCCGACCACAGGCGCAACATCTTCTGGCTCGAGAATGCATTGAAGCTTCCGAACATTCACCCAAGCGAGGCAATCGTAATAACAAATACCTGGCCCGAATATGTGAAATACAAGATCCTCCTCAGGTTTCACATTAACTTTCTGCTGACAAAGGAATACGTTGACTGGGGCTGGCAGTATGATAAGCAGGACGTGGTATTTTACAACATGGAATGGGCCGAGGATCTCAAAAAAAGCTTCGAGATCGCAAGATCAAGGTATGAAATTGCCAAGTATTACTGGGAACAGACGAAAAAATGGTCGAAACTCGCATACAGCAAAAAAGTGCACATAGGCTGGGAAAAAATCGAGGATCTGAACTGGCAAATAGAAAATAACCAGTTCGATTATGATAACGTCATGGTCATCGACATGCGGCTCAAGGATCTGGATGACAAGCTTAAAAAGATAGACGATTTCATGAAGAATAAGTAGGCTGCCCCGCATCAGGAGGAAAGCATTCAAAAGCTTTTTTAAGATTTAAATAATTCTTCATACATAAATTAATTTTAAAATCTGTAAACGAAAGCCGAGTTTCAGGCGTTTAATATATATAAGTCTGATTATTTACAGGAGAATCTTTTATGAATCTGAAAAGAATTAAAATTAATGAAACGCATGATTATCACATGGTTTTGAATGAAGAATTGAAATTCAAAATTGAAAACCTGTCCATAATTCTCGACAAAACCCTGTCTGAAACTGCCGTTTACATTGTTGAGAAAACACTGAATTTTTTCAAAAAAATCCGCTATGTTTCCGAGGAAACAGCGGAGTTTTCCGATTACCCTTATGTAAACTGGAATACCGAGCTGCATATTCAGTTTGACTGGGTGGTTTACAGAAAGATAAAGCATCTGGCAGATACGCATATGTCTTTTTCAGTTGCGGTTGTTATGAGGTGGTTATTTAATTATTACTTTGATAATTTATATGATTTTGAAACAAAAAAAGAAAATGAAGCAGAAATGGAACTAATTGATAAAGAAATTAAAATATTTGAAAAAAATATAAAATTTTGGAATAAAAAAAT
>JBJKSS010000301.1:0-4467 GCA_046703745.1 Spirochaetota bacterium | reverse complement strand
TTTCTGATCACAGGATCCAGTTTTATTCCAATCCCGGGTACAAAACGTTGTTTCCTGAGCTTGAGGCTTCGTTTCATGAAGAAGTTAAAAATGTTTTTAAAATAATTGTTCAGAATCTGCTGACCGAATCCAACTTCATTCCGCTTTGGACAAAAAATTTTATTTATAATTCCTTGAGATTTTTTGATCACCCGTTGTTGAAAATCACCCGGAGAAACCTCGGTGACAATATTGCCGTAATATGCTCCGCCGGGCCAGGACTTGAAAACGACCTGGACAGCATCAGGAATCACAGGGACAAAATAACGGTTTTCGCTGTAGATACTGCTTTAAAGACACTGCTCAAATGCGGCATAAACCCTGACTTTATAGTATCGCTGGACGGCCAGTTGTATTCTACAGATGACTTTATACGGAATATTCCCGCCGAATCTGTTTTACTTCTGGATTTGATATCCTATCCGGGATTACTGAACATGATTGATGTCAAAAAGGTTTTTTTTACCGGTGCACTCAGCGTCTATGAAAACAGCATAGTGGAATACGTGTTTGGCAGGCTTGAGGCCGCATATCCGGGAATAAATGCCGGCGGGACGGTGTCGGATTACAGTCTGTCAATAGCTTCGTCATGCGGGTTTAGCCTGATTTATTTCGCCGGTCTTGATTTGTCTTACCCGTCATTTTCCACCCATGCAAAGGGCAGTCCGTTTTATGACAGGACACTGTATAAATCTTCGTATTTTTTTCCCCAGCAGACAATTATGGCAGATGCCGTTTCAAGAAGGGAGTTGGCCGCTGCCAAATCAAGGGGCGGCGGCGAGGTGCTTTCGGATTTTGTTTTGAAAAATTATGCATTTTATCTTGAACAATTTTTAATAGAATATCCTGATATCAGCATTTTTGCCGATCCCTGTTCCGGCATTAAAATAAGGGGGACAATCGAAAAATCATTGAATGAAATTGCCGGCATTTCGGATTCAACCAGATTGTCATGTACTGATCTGTTTAATACTGATAATTATGTGGTGTTTGACAGGGGCAGGGTAAGGTTATTGTATGAAGGAATGGTGGATTCATTATACCGGGATGCCGCTGAACTGAAGGAAGTGTTCGAGTCGGTTGACTTTGACTCCGGCAGCGATGCGGACCTTGAAAAGTGCCGTGTGATTTATGACGGTATTATCAGCAAGTTCCCTTTCATGCTCAAATTTGAAATCATGACCGGCCTGATATTGAGCATTAAGGATATATCGAATACAAACCTGATCTGGTACAAGCATATTTGCCACAAAATCCTTCAATCCATATACTATCTGATAAGGATTTTACGCAAATCTCTTGAAATTATGAATTAAATTAATTAATAAAACAATTTATCTTGAATTAATCCAATAAAATACTATTATTAATCTTAATCATTATATTTAAAATATTCTCAAATTTGATCAAAAAATAATAATATAATTTAATATGATGGACATTGATATAGAAGACAAAATCAGTCAGAAAAAAACCAAAATTCTTGTAATTGATGATTCGGAATCCATATTGTTTTTATTGAACAATGTGCTTTCGAATGACTTCGATGTTGAATGCATCAATAATGCGAAAAAGGCGCTTGATATTATAGACAAGTCATTTGATATAATAATCATAGATTTGATGATGCCTGAGATGGGCGGCATTGACTTTATAAAAATCGTCAAATCGAATGATACCCTCAAGTATATACCGGTGATAGTGCTTACGGCAAAGCATAACACGGAAGATGATATAGCAAGGCTTTTCGATCTCGGGGCAAATGATTATATAAGCAAGCCTTTTTTCAGTACGGAGCTCATTGCAAGGATCAAAACGCATTCAAAATTGAAAATAATCACCGAGGGCCTTATGGAAGCCAACAAACAGCTTGTTTTTTCTGCCACACATGATGAGCTTACAAAGGTTTACAACAGGCATGCGATATTTAATTTTCTTGAGAATGATATCTTGAGGGTCAAGCGTACAAAGGAATGCCTGTCGATAATAATGTTTGATATCGATTATTTCAAGGAAATCAACGATACTTACGGCCATCTTGCCGGTGATAATGTCCTGTGCAGGATTGTCCAGGTCATAAGGGATACCGTTCGTGAAATAGACTTGATCGGAAGATACGGAGGGGATGAATTTTTAATAATTCTGCCGAATACGAAGATTAAAAGGGCAAGGGAGATCGCCAGAAGGATTCTTACAAGGGTTGAGGATGAAAAATTTCCAAATATAAATATGAAATTAACCCTGAGTATAGGCCTGTCTGAATATGTTTTCGGTGAAACACTGGACAAATTCATTGAAAAGGTCGACAAAGCCCTTTATGTGGCCAAGGGTTCCGGCAGAAATTGTATCAAATTAAGCTAAATTGCATTTAAATCATAAATTTTAACCCGGAAATTTTCGAAATAGTAATATAAATGATAAATAATAAATAAATCCGGAAAGGTTATAAATTGTTCAGCATCAGATATAAAATATTGATAATAGTTATTCCATTAATAATGGTAAGCATGATACTGCTTACCACGATTGCCGTCGGTTTTGCCAGGAGCGGTATCAATAAGGTAGCAAAGGAATTCCTGGGGTATAAAATCAACCAGATAACACAGAAGGCTGACAGTGAACTGAAAAATGTCGAAGAGCTGGATGTCAGCCTGCTTAAGGATCCGGTTTATGTCAACAGTATAAAACAGAGCGTGAGGGATTACTGCATCAGTATAACCAAGAAGGACATTGAATCCGTAATCGCCATAGATTCCAGGGGCATTGTACAGATGTCAACCGACGATTTTATAAAAACAGGGCAGGAAGCCGATTTTTTTTATGAAATAAAATCAAACGCCAAGGGATGGATCGGCTTTAAGGTAAATAACCTTGATAAGGTCGGGTATTATATATATTTCCCTCCATGGGATTGGTACATACTTTTGTCCGTTTATTCAAAAAATTTCTACAGGGATGCAAACCAGATTTTCAATAATTCCATTATGATTCTCATAATCAGTATAATAATAGCGGTTATCCTCATGTTTCTCTTCATCAATCTGATTTTCGGGCCGTTGAAAACGATTATAAGGGCTATGAACGACATTATACGTCTTAACGATATGTCTAAACGCGTACCCGTCATTTATAATGATGAAATCGGTGAGCTTGCATTCACCTTCAACAACATGCTTGAAGAGCTTGAAAAGGCATATATGCAGATAAAGGAATACGCCTATCAATCGGTTCTTTCACAGAAAAAGGAAGAAAGGATCAAGAACATGTTCCAGAAATATGTGCCGCAGGATGTGGTCGATGACATAGTCCATAACCCGGCAAGGGCTCTTGAAGGCAAAAACAAGCATGTGACGGTTTTGTTTTCAGATATAAGAAGTTTTACGACGATTTCAGAATCAATGGCGCCTGATTCGCTTGTAAAATCATTGAACAGGTATTTCACCATAATGGTTGATATAATTTACAGAAGAAGGGGCGTTATAGACAAATATATTGGTGATGCGATAATGGCCGTATTCGGCGCCCCCAAGGAATACGGAGATGACGTACAGCAGGCGGTGCTGGCCGGACTGGAGATGCTTGAAAACCTTGAAAAATTCAATGAGGAACAGAGGCGGCTCAATTTCAAGGAATTCAGGATCGGCATTGGCATAAATTACGGCCCTGTAACTGTAGGCAATATCGGCACTTCGCAGAAAATGGATTATACCGTTATAGGTGATGCGGTTAACCTCGCATCGAGACTCGAGGGCCTGACCAAGGAATACAAGACGCCGATTATCATAACTGATGAAACGAGAAAGGCCGTGAAGGATTATTTTTATTTCAGGGAAATCGACAGGGTTACCGTAAAGGGCAAAACAGAACCCGTTAAAATCTGGCAGCCTGCCAGGAAACTGAAGTCCGGTGAAAAAAAAGCCTGGCTGGTTTATAACCAGGGGATGAAGCTCTTCCTTGAAAGATCATGGGATGAAAGCCGGAGATTATTCATCAATGCCAATGAGCTTTTGGGCGGTGAAGATTTTCTGTGTATTAAATATATGGAAGATATAAAAAGGTACAAAATTTATCCGCCTGCTTCGGACTGGGACGGCACAACAACGATGACCCATAAATAGGCCGCATAATCATTGTCCGATTGAGTCAAACTCTTCGATCGTTGTCCTTTCAAGTGTTCCGCCAAATGAAATTTGTATTGCTTAAGGCGGCAAATAATTGTATTTATATCCATAATTAAAATGAAATTGAGGATCATAAATGGCAAGGATCGCAATATTCGCTTCGGGTAACGGCTCAAATTTTGAATGCCTGGCAAAAGATTTTGCAGATGACAGGGAGAACAGTGTTGTTTTGTTGATCTGCAACAAAAATGATGCCTTTGTTTTGAAAAGATCGGAAGCCCTGCACATACCATATAAAATCGTGCCT
>JBJKSS010000300.1:0-6660 GCA_046703745.1 Spirochaetota bacterium | reverse complement strand
AAATATTGGCCGAATTTTCAGAACAATTGAAATCGATATTATTAATGCCGATCTTGCCCGATGTATTCCTGATGAATACAAAATCATCCTTCCCCGTATAATCAAATTTCGAATCGTATATTTTTATCTTGCAGCCCGAAGAGTCGACGAATGTTCCCCCGGACTCAATGACAAAGTCGATGTTCCTTATCTCAAGATAACCTTTCCCGCTGACGTTGAACCAGACATGACTCTTTTTCCACAGTGTTCTTGAATTCAGGTGTATGACCGGTTTAATATCCGGTTTGTAGGGCTGCATGATTATATCCGAATTAATTTCTACAGGTTCGGCGACATTAATTTCTTTGGAAATGATATAGATATTTTTAATCCCGGTTTCCGAGGCGATTTTAACGGCATTGGCTAGAGAATTACACGGGCTCGTTTCGGTGCCATTACCGTTTGATTTAGAGCCGTAATCCACAAAAACCGCCCTTGTATCGAAAAGCAGCTCGAAAGGCTGTGCATTAATCCTTTCGTTGCCCGCTTCATTGACGGATTTGGCATATATTTTTACATCAAACTTACCGTTATCCGGCGGAATAAAATCAAGCGGTTTGTCATATAACAGCCACTCGCCATTCTCGGACAATCGGTAATAAACGGTCGAGTTTTCGTCAGGCGGAATGAGCCGTACCGTTTGGGCATCATTGTAGTATTTTTTAATATCAATGCCCTGTATGGCCACGTCATTTGACGGTTTTTCCCTGTCGATGTTGAAGTAATAATAATCCGACTCCGCTATTTCCCTATTGTCCTTGTCGAATGCAGCGAATCGCAGCTTTAATGTGCTTTTTGCCTGGCTCTCACCGGTAATTTTAAGCTTGCCGTTAAAAACCGTAGAATCGCCGGTAACATCGATTTCCCTGCTTGTATCAAAAGTATAACCGTATCTGACGGTGTTTGGAGGCATGTAAAAATCAACGACAGTATCGCCGGTCAAATCGATTTCATTCGTATTGTAATTCCTGATAACAGGAAGCACCATTTTTTCCCCGAACACTGTAAAACCCGCTGTCTTGTTTCCATTCGGCATGTACAGGTTGAATTCAACGGGGTTTGTGCCGTTATTCCTGAAGGTATAGGTATCCGTACAGGGAAGAATGCCGGATTTACCCGAAGAATCCTTCCCTGTGTATGTAAAATAATAACCGTCATCTTTGTCGTAATTTTCAAATCTTGACTTTACCGCACCGTAATAAATTTCATCCTTTTCATACAATTTGTCATTGATATAAATATTCTTCTTGGCCGTTTCATCTTTCTTTTCATTGACAAAAACCTGTTCAAGGGTATCATTAACGCCGTTGATCTTGAAATAATACGGCCCCGTTACCGTAGAATACGTCCCGTTTTTTCCTAAAGAAAATGCAGCGATCCCCGTTATACCGTCCATACCGTATTTTGAAACAAGCTCTATGGGGTCGGTATACAAAATCCATTTATCCCTGTCCTTCGGGTCAGGAGGTCCGAATATTATATCGTCCTTGTTCCATTCCCTCATCCAGTAATAAATTTTATCTGCCGGACTCGCCGGTTCGATTTTGATCCTGTAGCCATGCCTGTAAATCTGTCCCCAGTACAACGACCCCATGCCGGGCGGATCAGTAATATTTTTTTTAAAAGAATAATCCAGTACCTTCCCGTATTTGACACCGTCGATTTTATATGCCAGGTTGACAAGGTACAATGATTCATTGTCTTTTGCCTTTGCCAGTTCGATGTTTTTCGTCCTGCTTTCATTTTTTACCGGCTCTATCGGGAAATCCACTTCCCTGACATTGCTGCTTAAATTGTATTCATAGGAAGGAAACTGGAGGTTCAATTTTATAACATTATCTTCCATTTTGGATTCTTCATTAACATCGTTTTTTCCGGTTGTTACGGTTTCTTTTTTCAGTTTGTTCGTATCGTCAATCATGTATGACCTTGAATAAAATTCAAGGCTGCCGTCCTCTTTTTCTATAATTGCGAGCACTTTATAAACGGCAATGCCGCCGGGATTTTCCTTCAAAACGATTTTGTTCCTGTACTCGACAGGTTCATTCTCATTGAACCCGGAATTCACAAGATAATAGATTTTACCGTAGTCACATGACAGGCTCAAATCGACTGTTTTATCATATATGCCCGATTCGGGCTGCCACCTGACCGGCTCCCCGCCAAGCCTTGAGAATGCAAACTGGTTATAAACATCCTCAGAAAATGCAAACAGACCGTATATAATAATGAAAATCAGTGCTAAAATTTTTTTCATAAGAATCCCGGGATAAAGTTAGTATTCAACCAAAAATGAAAATATTTATTATATAATCGTCAAATTTAACGAAAAATCCAACTGTTATTTGCCTAAAACTTTTTTTTGCATGTCAATAAGCATATTCAGAGCTTCGATGGGCGTTATCTTATCCAGGTCGAGGTAAGCTATCTTATCAAAGAGTTGACTGTTTGTTTTTTTAATCCTGATTTCGTCGGCATCAAACAGTTCAAGCTGGCCAGTCTTTGACTGGATGTCCATTTTGTTATTATTACTGTTGTCATCCTCTAATTTTTTAAGCAAGCCGCTTGCAAACATCACTATTTCTTCGGGCATGCCGGCAAGACCGGCAACATGTATACCATAGCTTTTTCCAGCAGCTCCCTCGATGATTTTATGGAGGAACGTTATGCTGTTGTTTTCCTCACTGATTGCAACAGACAGATTTTTCACTCCCTTTTTCGACTCAAGCGCCGTCAGTTCATGATAATGGGTCGCAAACAGGGTCTTTGCACCGAGAATTTTCCTGTTATATATGTATTCCAGCACGGCCCATGCAATCGAAAGACCGTCATAAGTGCTTGTCCCCCTGCCGATCTCATCCATTATGATAAGGCTTTTGCAGGTCGCATTCTTCACGATGCCTGCGGTTTCCATCATTTCCACGAGGAACGTGGACTCGCCCCTCGCAAGGTTGTCGCTTGTACCTATCCTGGTAAATATCCTGTCAACGATCCCGATCCGTGCTTCCGAAGCCGGGACGAATGACCCGATCTGCGCCATGTAAACTATCAATGCGCTCTGCCTGAGATAGGTCGATTTGCCCGACATGTTAGGCCCGGTAATTATCAAAAGGTAATCATTATCGTTGTCGATATCCAGATCGTTCGGAATGAAATCATTGGATTCAAGTTTTTGCTCGACAACCGGATGCCTGCCGTCCCTGATATAAATCCTGTTATTTTCATCCATTTCAGGCATGACGTAATGCCGGGCGGTTGCAACCGCGGCAAAACAGGAAAAAACGTCGAGCCCGGCTATAATCCGCGCATTTTCCTGTATTTCGTTGAGGGATGCGGATATCCTGTCCTTTACCTCGTAAAATATGCCTTCCTCTATGCCGTTTATTTTTTCCCTGGCGCCGATTATCGTGGATTCATATTCGCTTAATTCAAGCGTCATATAACGGTGCGTATTAACCAGAGACTGCCTGAGTATGTAGGTATCGACAAGGTTTTTGGACTGGAGCTTCGATACCTCGAAAAAATATCCGAGTATCTTGTTATATTTTACCCTGAGGCTAGAGACATTAAACTTTTCTTTCTCCCTTTCCTCGATCGATGCTATGTGTTCCTTGCTTTTAAAGCTTATGCTCTTTAGCTCATCCAGCTCCTTAGAATAACCGTCCTTTACGATGTTCCCTTCGTTGATAAAAGTCGAAGGTTCTTCCCTTATCGTTTTCTCGATAAAATCAATCAACTCCCGGAGATTGATGAGCCTTTCGCCGGATTTTTTAAGTTCACCGATGCCGGCAACAATCCCCTTGATTTCATTCACCGCTGTCAAAGAATGCTTTATGCTGACAAGATCCTTCGGCGTGGCCCTGTTCATCACGATCCTTGAAGAGAGCCTCTCCAGGTCCATTACGCCCCTGAGGGCTTTTCTGAGCAAGGTCAAAAGATTCTGATTATGGTAAAGGCAGTTTACCGCAGAGAGCCTTTTATTTATTTCGTTTATATTTATCAGGGGCTCGATCAGCCATTTTTTTAAAAGCCTGCCGCCCATTGATGTAACCGTGTCATCGAGAACCTCAAGAAGGGTATCAATTGATGAGCCGTCCCTCAGGTTATTCAGCACCTCAAGGTTCCTTATGGTTGTCTCGTCAAGGGTCATTGTGTTACCTGAGTCATGGAAACTCAATGAGCCGATATGGTTGAGTACGGCCCTGGAATTATTCCTTACATAATCAAGAACGACACCGGCTGTTGTAAGACCGGTTTTATGTTCGGACCTTACAAGCTCTTTGAGGTCGC
Organism: Spirochaetota bacterium; assembly: GCA_046703745.1. Taxonomy (GTDB): domain Bacteria; phylum Spirochaetota; class GWE2-31-10; order GWE2-31-10; family JAFGQB01; genus CAZHHK01. Next base: position 2,331 of record JBJKSS010000300.1, on the reverse strand, counting down.
CGACATTAAAATGTTCAAGCAGTCTTTTTTTTATATCCTGTGATTCAAAATGCCAGGCTGGATACCTGTTAATTAGAATATCTTCATGTTCCTCGAACAATTCCCTGATGTTGCCGTAATTTATCCAGATGTCTTCGGGTATTATGATCTCCCTGGGATTAATTCGCAGCATCTCTCCCCTGAGCTCCGAAAGGCTTTCGGAATATTCTATCTCGTTGACTTCGAAATCCCCGGTAGAAAGATCGAGGCACGCCGTCTCCAGGTAAAACCCCTTTTTATTCAGGGCAAGGAGAAAATTATTCGATTTATTGGGAAGGAGCTTCTCTTCTATGAGGGTACCGGGAGTTATGATCTGTGTAACTTCCCGTTTTACGATGCCTTTTGCAAGCTTTGGATCCTCAACCTGCTCGCAGATTGCGATTTTTTTGCCGGCCCTTATCATCTTGGCGACATATACATCAACCGCATGGTAAGGCACGCCGCACATGGGGACATCGCCGCGTTTGGTCAATGTTATATCGAGTATTGAGGAAGCCTCAACTGCATCCGTATAAAACATTTCGTAAAAATCGCCGCACCTGAAAAAAAGAAAGGCATCCGGCTCCTTCTCCTTGGTTTCCATGTACTGCTTCATCATGGGTGTCAAATTTTCATCACTCATATTCTTTATCAAGCTCCAGTATTATTGCTTCGATGTTTTTTTCCTTTAATTCTATGAGTCTTGCACTTGCCTTTTCCTTTGATCCAAACGGCCCGATAAGCACCCTGTAGAGGATTTTACTGCTTTCGGACGATCTGGTTCTTGCATAAAAGACATCATTTATGCCGGCACTTTTATAATCGGCAACAGATTTCAAGGCATTTTCTTTTGAAGACAAGTATGACAACTGGATGTAATATCCGGCAGTATCGTCACTTTTAATATTTTTAACCGGATCGTCCGGGTAAATATCCAGCCTGGAAGACAGCTCAAGATCATCCTTCAGCCGCTTGTTATCCTTGCCGGCTATATTGGGATTTTTATTCAAATTTATAAGCGTCAATTCTTCTTCCCGGATGTCCCTGATTTTATCATTTATTTTGTTTATTGTGGAATCCGCCTCCGCCTTTTCAAACGAATCCGGGTATAATTCGCACAACATACGGTAGGCCCTCTTTGCCTTTCCGTAATCATTGTTTCTGATGTAAATTTTGACAAGTTCCATAAGGCTCGCGGGCGCCTTGCCGCAGTCGGAAAAACTTCCGGCCACTATTAAAAAATAATGTTCTGCTTCATCATAATTTGACTGATCAAGATAAATCTTGCCAAACAGATAATTAATCTCACCATGGGTTTCATAATCTTCCGTTGAATCCATGCCCTGGGAAAGCATTTTAACCGCTTCCCTGTAATCCTTCCGGGAACAATAAATGACCGCTGTTTTAACTAGTGATTTTCCCCAGTATATCGTACCCCTGGAAAGCTTCAAAAGCTTCCCGAATTCATCCAGTGCCCGGTCAGTTTGTTTGTCGACCAGCAGAAGATTGGCAAACTCATACCTGGCCAGATGCCTGAATCTTGAAACAGGAAAATTTTTAAGGAATTCCGAATAGCGGTCGATCGATTCATTTATATCAGGCGTTATCCTAGCAGATTTGAGAAGGAGCTTTTCGTTTTTATTTTCAAGGTAGCATTTATAATAATATTTTGCCGCCTGCTCATAGTCATGGTTTTTTTCATATTCAACGGCTTTTCTGAAAAGCTCGAGTCCCTTCTCCTCTCCGAATGAAGGAAGGCTTAATAAAACAAGCAGTATGGCAGTTATAAAGTATCCGGTTTTAAACATTGACTTTCTCCCCATAAAGCGTGCTGCCTTCGAGACGTGCTGCCTTTACTTTTAAAATACCCTTAAAATCCTCTATTCCGCCCCTGAATATTATCATAAGATCCTCTTTGGTTATCCCGAGTATTTCATTATCGGACTTCTTGCTCCATTTTTCGGCAATCACTTCAAACACATCAGAAAGCCTCGACAGTTTCCGTTTTTTATTTATTTCCTTCTGGATTTTAATGATGTTCATCAGTCTTTCGGTTTTTACTTCATCAGGAATATCATCCCTGAATTTGTTTTCCGCCAGGGTGGATTCCCTTGAATTATATTTGTACATGAACGCATCGTCAAATTCGATCTGCCGCACCAGATTGACCGTGTCCCTGTAATCTTCTTCGGTTTCACCCGGGAACCCGACGATGATATCCGTAGTCAGGTTAAGACCGGGAACGCGATTTTTAAGCTTTAAAACCTTTTCTGCATAGTCCCCGATTTTATACTTGCGGTTCATCAATTGAAG
>JBJKSS010000299.1:0-3444 GCA_046703745.1 Spirochaetota bacterium | reverse complement strand
TTTCATTACTGCTGGCAACTTCCCTCAACAGCCCGTCGAATTCCTTCTGGCTTAATATTTTAAACTCGAGATCATAGTCTGTAAATCTCAATCTAAGCTCGTTGGCAAGCTCCCGGGTAACTGTATGATCCCTGGCTATGACAATTTTTTTCCCGTCCTGGAAAATTTTAATAACACGGTTCTGGACAATATATTCATAATTGAACTGCTGCCCTTCTTTCAAATTGATTGTTTTCGTCAGACTCATGTTATTTACTCACAAAATAATTATACATTTTTTCTATGTACTGCTGTCTTTCCTTTTTTATATCCTGCTGGGACTTCTGGATAAATGGAATGATATATATAACAAATTCCGAATTAGTAAATGCATCATCATGAGTTTTAAACAATTCTCCCAAAATTGGTATATCTGCCAGTCCCGGTATTTTATTCGAGGCATAAGTCTGTTTCTGGCTGGTTAGCCCACCTAAAACGATGGGTTTGCCGGTTTTTGTTCTAATGTAGTTTTTAATTGATTTTTCAGTTGTATCGGGTGCCTGTCCTGCCGGTGTGTTGCCCAACTGGTCGGATACCCGAGCAGTGACTTCAAGGTAAACTTCATCATACGAAGTTGCCCTTCCCTTAATTTCAAGATTAAGACCGAATGTTGTGGAATTATATACCGGCTTTTGTTCTTTTGTCGTTTCATCTGTTATAAAATCCTTATATTGAAGGGTTTGAGTATTGGTTAAATCAACTGTCTGACCTGAGAGGCCGTAAACTTCTGTGGACATCTGGATATTGGCCCTTTGCTCATAAAGCTGTTCTTCAAGGAATATCGTAAAATAATGACCGAATACGGTCGGGAAATCAAAATTGGCACTTATTGTTGAATTAGCATCCATGAATATTCCGCCCTCAAAGCCTATATCTCCAATTTTACCGATATCTCCCTTTTTAATGCCTGCCCCCCAGTTGAATTTAAAACTATTATTATTAATGTATTCAACTATCAGTAGTTCATATCGTATAACAGGAGTCGGGACATCAATGGAATTAAAATATTTTTTTAACTCTTCTTTAATGCCGTTAGGAACATAAAATATCAAAGAAGAATCATTTTCATTATATATAACCTGTTCCTTCTTTATGTAGGAAGGAAGCATGCTTTTCATAACATCATCCGGCTTTAAATATTTGAATTTATATTTAAATTCCTTTGTAAATGACTTATCGATTTGATCGATATAATTTTTTAATTTGGAATAATCATAATTGTCGAGATAAACAGTGAACATGTTCTGATCTTCAATGATAGACAGTTCGAGCTGCTTGTAATTGTCAGGCAGATAATTTTTGATATTTTTTACATCAATATTTTCAAGCTTGAATATCCTGCATTCATAATCCTTGAGGCTCATGTCTATCGATTTGATATAACTCAAATATCTGTCCACTTCATCCGGTGATCCGAAAACGATTACACTGTTTGATTCCGTATCAAATTTATATGTCGACTGCGGCACTATTTGCGATGGAATATTGAAGGCAAAGGTTTTATAATTTAAATTCTTCAGTTTATAACTTCCGCTAACCATATATGAATTGGTCTGATTCGGTTTCAGAGAATCATAAATATAATATACATCATTTACTTTTGTGAACGACTGTCCCGAATGTTCAAATATGGTATTCAAAAGATCATCGAATGGAATATCTTTGACATCAAGGTATGGAATCTTTACGGATTTATTCGACAAGAGGCTCAACCGCTTGTTGTATTTCCTGAATAGTGCAAGTATTATATCATTTGATGACTGGTTTGCCGCTTTCAGTTCAATTGTGTCTTCATTGCCCTTAAGAAAAAATTTGGCTCCTTTTGTATTGAGACCTGAAAAATCAGCTTCATCTTCTTCCTTTTTGACATAATACCCATTATCATCTTTTGTAATCTGATATTTCTTGTCCTGAGTAAGAAGTTTCAGTGCCTCATCAAGGTTTTTATTGAATATATTTATGCTTATCTGGTCATTCGTTGAACTTTCAAGTGTGATTGTTTGCTTTGATTGAAGTGACATTTCATTTAATATGTCCTTCAGGATCCCAGTTGTGGAATAAATCGTGAACACTTTGTTATTCTCATCATATTCTACCTTGAACGGCGGCTTTTTCTTCACGAAATATATGCCGTCCTTAACCTCATAGGTGAATCCAAGAGGCTCAAGAAGAAGCGCCAGCGTTTGTTCCAGATTCGTATCCTTGAAATATCTCGTCACATTGCCCTGCACATCCCTGTCAGGCACTATGGTTATGCCAAAAGCTTCTGAAATAGTTTTTAAAACCTGTGTTATATCGGTGTCCACAAAGGACAGATCATCAATTTTGTCCAGGGTATGGATATTGATGCATAGAAGCATGATAAAAACAACAGTTAAAATTTTCCTCATATCGGCATCCTGTAAATTGCACTTTATTAACAATTTAATATATAAGAAATGTTTTTAATGAATCAAAAAACCAAAAAAATAATAAATAAAATAAAAAAGGTTTTTTCATCATTTCTATATTATTAATCGCTTGACTTATTAAAATCTATCGATTTTTTTTTCAAATTAATAAAAAAACATACAATTCTTTACAAATTAAACAAAAAAAAGAAAATTTTTTTATAACAAGCATAATATATTTCAAAATTCATAATTAGATGAGTTATATGGTGATATTTTCCAACTTTAATAAAGCCCACTTGATCAAAATGTATCAAAAATTCTTAAAAGCACACATTTTTGCCAAAAATCAATCAAGACTTAAACCGAATTTCATGTTCCAGACGATATTCTCAAGCAAATTATCCAGAAAATATTTTAGTATTTAACATAAGTTAAATATTTTTGTCAATAAAATAATTAAAATTTGAGGATCCAGTAATCAAAAATCTGGATCGTGAAATTCCAGCTTTGTAATGAACCTCCCCGCAGCAAGCTACGGGGTATCAAAAGAATGGGAGCCAACGCTCTTCTTCTTTATGAATTCTTTTATATTCGTCTATATTCTTCCCTTGATTTTTTACATATTTACTTATTACTTCTTCATTTCCATGTTTCCCTACTGGACTTACAAAATATCTTTTTGTCCAAAATTCTCCACCCCATAAATCCTTTTTTAATTCTGGAAAATTTTTAAATATTTGTATTGCTGTGATACTTTTTATTGCTTGTATTATTTTCCTAACACTGTAATCTGGTACTGATTGTATCAAAAAATGTACATGATCTTTTTCTGCACCTATTTCTAAAAAAACTATTTCATATATCTCTGAAATTCCTATACAAACATTGTAAGCGTCAAATTAACGCATTACATTGATTGTCAAGAAAATAAATTTTCTTCATGATAGGGAAGAAGTTTTTCATAATCTTCATCAGTTTTGGCAAAGGGAAGTTTTTTGAATAAGTCCTTTAA
>JBJKSS010000298.1:0-12918 GCA_046703745.1 Spirochaetota bacterium | reverse complement strand
CCGTAAAGAAATCCGATATATTCTAACAAAGATGTTTTGTTTTTTACTTTTAACAAATGAACGGAGTTTAAAATGTATTCGAAATTTAATCTATTAATCGTATTCTTTTTGCTAAATGTCTTGTTTTGCACGAATGCTGCCGATTTTACCAAAGTGGATAGCCTTTATCATGACGGCAAGTATGAACAGGGTTTGAATATACTTTTGACAATGTATGACAAAAATAATCCCGACTCGGCCATTATCTGGAGAATTTGCAGGATGTATTATGAGATAGCCGATGCCATGCCAAAAAAAGAAAAACAGCTGAAGATCAATAAATTTAACCAGGCGCTTGATTTTGCAAGACCTTACCTCGATATGCAGGATGGTGGCAGGCTTGACAGGGCCCAGGTGGTTTTCTGGTACGCAGCTAGCCTGGGATCACGGGGTGAAACTATAGGGATAAAGGAATCACTCGATACTGTAAAAGATCTCTTCAGACTTGCCAATAAGGCGATTTCCATTGACCCGACGTTTGCTGCTCCTTATCTTTTGATGGGAAGGGTTGATGATGCCGTTCCGTCTTTTCTGGGCGGCGACAAGTTCAGGATGGGAATCAACCTGTCAAAAGGCATAGAATTGAACCCGACTGATATGAGCCTTCTTGTTGATTCGGCAAAGGCTTTTTACGACAGGAACTGGGATATCAGGAAGAAATACAATATGGCCAAAAAGATGGGAAATACAGACGGAACCCCGCAGAACCTGTCTGACAGGGAATATGCCAAACAGATACTTGATCAGGCGGTGAAAGTTTATTTCGGGATCAAAAATCCGTCCAGGCGGGAAATGAACAAATACAATGAAGCGGTCAAGCTCTTGAAAAAACTGGATTGAAATACTACTGGAGCCTTTTGTTGAAAATAACGTTCAAATCGCTCTCGGTTTGAATCTGTCTTGAACATTGTTCAAGGCTCCTTTTTGCCGGTGTAAAAGTGCGGTCAAATTTTATAATATCCTTCAATGCATCGATCGCGAGGTCATAATTGCCCTGATCCATTAATCTCAGGGCATTGGAGAACATTTTTTTAACCTGTAGCTCCTTTTTGCCCCTTCCCATGTCGCCGAGTTTCAACGATGCCGAAACGCTGAACTTCGATACATCGAGGAAATCCGGGCTGTAAACAGCCGTAATCTTGAAATCCTCAAACTCTATGTTTACTCCAAGTGAAAAAGAAGGGCTCGACTTGATCGTGACCCCGCCAAGCAGTGAAGAAAATTTTGTGAATTTCCATTCGATGCCGACATCGACGCTCCAGTTTTTGTATGTATAACTCGAATAATCTATCAAATAGTTGAAGTCGGTTGAGAATAAAAGCTGGTAGATGGGCTTATAGCTCAAGCCCAGCGAAATGGTAGTCGGCGGAGGCTCACCGTCTGTAAACGGGCCGAGATTAAGTACTGCCAGGCCTATACCCAGGTTTTTTTCAGGATTGCTGTAGGCTTTTAAAAAATTGAATCTCGTCAAAAGACCCATATCGAATGCAACGTTTACTTTTGTCTGGTTTTTTGCAATTGTGTCCGGCACCCCGTAAATATACAGCTTGACATTCGCTCCTGCAGATAACCCGAAAAAATCGTATGAGCGCAAAAAGTTGTATGAAATATTTGCCGTTATAACCGAATTTGTGATGATGCCGCTGCCAACGTTATCACCAAACTGGTCAAAATGAACGAATGGCATGTAAAGCACCCTGGCCCCAACCCCGAATGCCAGATCATTGAACCTCATTGTATAGGCCAGAGTATTGTAATTAACATCGCCCATTAGTTTTACATGAGAAAGAAACAGCTCTGTCTGGGAGAGCGAAGCAGTGCCTGCCGGATTGGACTCGAGTGTCCCTATATCATCAGCGACACCTGTGAAAGCGTGCGACAGTCCGTTTTCCCTGCCGCCGTATCCCATTCCGAGAAACGGGAAAAAAGTGGTACCATAATCGCCTGATATATTCAGGAAGAAATTTTCAAAGCTGAGGTATCCTTGCAGAAAATTTGTTTCATAGTCGGATTGTGAATATATAAAAAATGAAGCGGATAAAAATATTAAAACGATAAATTTTTTTTTCATTCCATATAAACCATATAATTATAATGCTTTAAGGGTTATTTTTCAACTTTATACAGTTTTTAAAGCATTTTTATGCTTTTTTTCAAGCATGCTAATCATGTGAAATAAATATTTAATTATAGTTATACCCGTAAGTTAACCTGTTTTTGAATAATAAAAAAAACTTTTAGGATGATTTTTTTTGATTGGAATTAAATCAAACAATTTTTACATAATTAATGATCGGAAACAATATTGAAAAATATGAAATTTCAGCACCGGTTTGGATTAAGATTAAACATGTTGTGCTCATTCAGCAGGACATGCAATTTTTGTGCTGTTAATATTTTATTGTCCACAAAATATCTTCCGAGGGGACTGTCCAGCTCAGTCTGTATTCTCAACATGCGGCGGAGGCTCAACTTGTCAAGAAAGCCGATCCTTACCGCCGTCTCACCGAATTTTTCCTTTGATCCTGCATGTTTTAAAACCTTCGTAATTGATTCATCTGTGAGCAGGTTGTTTCCTTTGCATATCTGGCCGATTTTGGGCCTCATCCTGTATTGCCATGCGAGAGCCTTAATCAACGAATTCCAGCTGATGATTTTTTTGTAATAGAGGAATTCACCGAACCTGAGAACCCTTGCCGGCATGCTGCCCGAATAATAAAAGTCGGCCTGTCTTTTATGGACCGGACTTGTGCCGTCATGTTTTGATTTTTTGACAAGCAAACCGAGAAGAAGGTTGTAGGCATCGTTGGCTTCCCTGAATTTCCCGGACAGTTCCTTTTCATCCCTGCCGGTCAGCATTGCCCTGTCCGGGTGGCATTTTTTTACAAGTTCCCGGTAGGCTGATTTTACTCCTGATACCTGCATGTAGCGCAGTGTTTCATCCGTAAAATGAAACATCGGGCCGAAAAGTATCCTGCATGCATCATTAATTTTCATTGAATCTTTAATTGCATCCATATATCATTCCCCCCGGACAATAAGACGCGGCATTTTTTTGAAAAATTATCACATTAAATAATTAATTTCAAGCCGGATTTATAATTTTAAACTTGCGGGGAACAGAGCCCACATATTGAACCTGCAAAACCGAACATGATTATTTTTTTGCCTTGAAATACCCGGTGAAATCCGCATTGAAAAAATCCATGAACCCCGCTTTTTTTGCCATTATATATTTGTAGGAATCACTGTTTGAATAAAGAAGGAATCTCAGATTTTCAAGAAATTTTTCGTCAAGGTTCCAGCAGACGACATTTTTATGGTTTAACAGCTTCGAATCATACCTGCCGAAACTGCCCGGGAGCACTCCTGTTAAAAAGTCATCCGCAGGATTGAAACGGTTTTTTTTCAGTATGTAAATGATTTTGAGGAATTCATCCCTGGTCAGATCTGTATATATAATCGATCTGAACATATCGTAGAAAAAACCGGAATACAGGTAGCTGCCGTTTTTTGACATTTTCCAGAGTTTTATGACCGCTCTTTTCAAAAAGACCTGCTGTCTTTTGCATCTTCCTATGTCCCCGTCCCTGAATTCGCGGTTCCTGATCCACTGGATGCCAAGCCTGCCTTCAAGCTCCTTGTCGATTTTCATTCCACCGACAATGGCAAGGAAGGCTTCAAAATTGATGAAATTGTCGATTATTGCCACCTTGTAAATGGGGCTTCCCAGAATATCTTCCACGCTTTTTTTCAGGTTGTCCATGCCTCCCCAGTAAAGGCAGTGGCCTATCTTGTCATAGCTGCCCGACCATTTGCCGCCTTTAATGACTATGAGTGAATCCCTGGGGATCGATATCGATAATATCCTGCCGCTTGATGTAATCCGGAAAACGATTATGACGTCGGATCTGGCCTTGCCGAAAGAAAAGGAGTTTTTATCCGATCCTACGAGCATTATGTTTATTCCTTCGCCCCATTCAGAGCCGTCCAGATCGAAGAGGTCGTTTTTATAACCCAGCTCTTCAGCCAGGTATGATCTGGAAGGATCATATTTCAGCCTGTTATGGTCAATATTTATGTTATTCATATCGGAGTTAACTGTTTTTATTTCACCGTTTTTTTCCGCGGAGGTGATAACGTTTTTTACCTGTGAGAAATAATCAACGAATTTTATTATATTTATCGCAACTATGAATAAAATGAAAAAAAGGGCGATTAAAAGGGTTATGTTTATGCCCAGTTTTAAAAGATTTGAATGTTTCATAATCAGAATTATCGGCAAAATGGATTAATAACAGTATTGCCTTAACTCCTGTGTATGATGAATTTCACAATGATTTTACAAAAGGAATGGGTTGACACTTTATGACAGTTATCATATATATTTGTTTGCGTAATAACAAAGGGGCTGTGATGGGCAAAAATTTAAGAATAATATTTACCGGCGGAGGTTCAGGCGGGCACACAATGCCTGCGTTTTCGATGATAAACGGACTGAAAAAACATGCGCTGGAAAAAGGCATTGATCCGGAAATACTTTATATCGGCTCCTGCAACGGCATTGAAAAACTTGTTGCCCATAAAAACAGGATCGAATACAGGTGCATTAATACGGGGAAGCTGCGCAGGTATATTTCCCTGAAAAACATTACGGATATCATTAACATAATAATCGGCTATTTTCAAAGCGGCTCGATAATAAAAAAATTCAGGCCGGATGTGCTTGTCAGCACAGGCGGTTTTGTATCAGTTCCTCCGGTTATTTCTGCATCACGGAGGAAGGTGCCTGTAGTCATCCATGAACAGACAATAGATGCGGGGTTGGCCAACAGGATAGCCTCGAAATTCGCAAGCGTAGTGGCGGTGACATTCGAGGAGAGTGCAGGGCATTTTCCTGCCGGCAAGACCGTGGTCACGGGTATTCCATTGAGAGAGGAAATATTTTCAGGCAGCAAAACGAGATTTTTCAAGAACAGCGGTTTTGACAAAAAAAAGCCCGTGATTTATTTTACCGGCGGCGGATTGGGGTGCCATGTTTTGAATGAAACCGCGCTGCCGATGCTGGGCTCGTTGTTAAAAAGGGCCAGCGTTGTGTTTCAGACGGGAAGATCGGACAACAATGCCGATTATGAAAAAATGGTTTCGTTCAGGGAGAGCCTTCCTGCCGGGCTAAAAAAATCGTTCCTCGTTTACGATTTCATACATGATGACCTTGCCGATATTCTCTCGGCAGCCGGCCTTGCAGTGTCGAGAAGCGGCGCGGGCACCGTGAACGAAATGATGGCTTTGAACATACCGGCGGTTTTCATTCCACTGGCCATAGCGACGAACGACGAGCAGACGAAGAATGCCATGGTGATGAAGAACATGGGAGGCGCAGAGATAATCGAAGAGGACAGGCTTGATTCCCAAACGCTTGCAAAAACCATCGAGGATATATTGTTCACCGGCAGATTGAAAAAAATGAAAGATGCGTTAAGGAAAAACAGGGGCGCCAACGGGCTTCAAAACATGCTCGATATTTTTCTCAAATACGCAAAATGAGAATCAGCCGATAAAGCTTGAAATTATGGATTCGAGTTCGCTGTTTTCCAGGAGGAATGCATCATGTCCGTACGGGGAATCGATGTTGACATAAGTTACTTCCTTGTCAATGTTCATCATGGCCTTGACGATTTCCCGGCTCTCCGACGGCCTGAAATGCCAGTCCGACCCGAATGAAATGATCATCATCCTGCTGTTAATTTTTGAAAGCACCTCGGTGATGTCTTTTTTACTGCGTGTCAGGTCATACATATCCATTGCCTTTGTAATATAGAGATAGCTGTTGGCGTCAAACCTCGACACGAATTTTTTACCCTGGTGCCTGAGGTAGCTTTCTACCTGGAACATGGGGCCGAACAGCCCGTAGAGCTCGTCGGTTTCGAGAATCACCTTTTTTATGTCACGGCCGAATTTTGATTCCATGGAGTCCTTCGACAGGTAGGTGATATGCGCTATCATCCTGGCAATTGCCAGGCCCCTGTCAGGCGTTTTCCTGCCGTAATAATTGCCCTTGTTAAAATTGATGTCTGCCATTATCGCGTTCCTGCCTACCTCGCCGAATGCGATCACCTGCGGTGAAGTTTTATAGGCAGACGCAATTACGATAGAAGTTTCCATCATGTTCGGGTACAGCACGGCCCATTCCAGTACCTGCATTCCGCCTATGGAGCCTCCGATTACCGATTTAAGTTTTTTTATACCAAGGTGGTCGACAAGCCTCTTCTGGGTTTCAACCATATCCTTTACGGTTATTATCGGGAATTTCAGGGCGTACGGCCTTCGTGTCCCCGGATTTATGCTGGAGGGCCCGGTTGTCCCGTAGCATCCTCCCAGGCAATTTGAACAGATAATAAAATATTTATTCGTATCGATCGCCTTGCCCGGGCCGACGTACAAATCCCACCAGCCGGAGATTTTATTATCCCTGTCAAATACTGCGGTCACATGAGAGCTGCCGGTCAATGCATGGATGATTAATATAGCATTGTCACTGTTTTCATTCAATTGCCCGAATGTTTCATAGGCAACGGTAACGGGGCCGAATTTTTCACCGGATTCAAGCCTGAAATCCTTTTTTTGCGCAAAAGTGAAGTATTTAACGGAATCCGGGACATATTTAATCAATTATTTTTCTCCAGAAGAATCAAGTGTGCTGACGTATTATATAATATAATTATTTTTTTTTACAGATATATTTAGCATTAATCTTGCCCTGTCAGTTTTTTGGGGACAAACCCGGCGACTTTATGGAAACAAGGGGTTTACCTCGGCTACGCTCGGTACAAGTCAACCCCTTGTTTCCCCGGGAAACTGACGGGATACCATTAATCTATTCTATTCGTCGATTATCGGTATTATCCCCATTGCATTGTATTCAATCAGGTTTATACTGCTTGTTATGTTGGTTATTTTCTTTATGTCAAGCATGTCTATTATATGCTCCCTGCTGTCAAGCGTGAACAAAATAAGTTCCTGGAAATATTTCATATCGTTGATGTTACCGTTATTTCCCGATTTGCATCCCGGATTATAGCCTTCAACGACCGATCCGTCGGTTTTTTCAATTTTCAGGATGAATCCGCCTGTCAATGCATCCCAGTATTTTTTGTTGATCCTTGCCAGGTAGCGTATGTCCTTTTTACTCCCTGTATACTTTGCCATGGTTCCTCCCGGCTTGAGTGTAATTTTATAAATTTTATCAGTTGTGTCGTATCAAACGGATTTCGGCCGAAAAACAGGTCATGCAGCCGTTTTTATCTTATGCCGAAAACTTTTATAACGGCCTTTCCCCTTCTAAACTTTCCCGCGGTGCGATAGTTAAAAACTATTTTTCTGATAAACCTTTCGTTGCCGGGAAGATCTATCAGTCTTGACCATCCGCCCCTGTGAAATATCATTTTAACAGGAACATTGTGCCTCTTGCCGTTTGCAAAAACTATTTTCATGCTGAATATTTCAATTTCATTCCCTGCAACCTCGAATCTTAGTTTGCTGAACCTTCCTTCGTATTTTCCCACGATTATTTCATCATGATCGGAGCGGAAATTTACTGTCCTTTCGCCCAGGAAAACATCTCTCGCAGGTTTAGCATACATATAAGCAGAAACAGAGACGATCAAAAACAAAAGAATCATTTTTTTCATATTTTTATTCTCCTTTTGGAGAATAATTATATCATAAAAAAATGATTCTCCGGCATAATTTAACAATTTTTTGCAATACCTGGATTATTTTCTTTTCGGTTTTCCCGCCTGTTTTTTACCCCCGCTTTTTTTGATTGATGCCGCCGGTTTTCGCGTACTGCTGCGCGGCTTCGGCTTTGAAACGGTTTTTTTCTGCCTGATGGTTTCTGCCTTGTCATCGAATACAATCATTTTCCTGTTTTTTAAAGAGGCTTTTTTAGGTTTGGCAGCTACCGTGACTTTGCCCGTTTTTTTTGAAGTTTCAGAAGGTTTGACAAGTACGGGGATGATCAATGTCCATAAAATAAGTATTATTGAAGCAAGCCATGACCTGTATAATCCCCATGGCTGGAACGGACCGCCGTTCAGGGAATAAACCCAGACAAGGTAAGCCGCAGCAGTGGCAGTTATCTGCATATAGTTTTTTACATTCTGCACCCTCCACAGATAGAAGGGAATTAATGCAAGTATGAGTACGGTTATGATCAATCCTCCCCATTTACTGAATCCGCCCGGTATGATGCCGATTATTATCAAATAGGCGGCTATGATTTCACTGGGGATCAACCGTAAAAGTTTTTCGATATAATTCTGGTTATTACTGATTTCTCTTGCCATACAATACTCCGTTTTTTAATCGATTTTATCCCGTCCTGCAGCCAAATCGCGGGCATTAACTATACTGGCAGTGTGGCTGTCGCACGGGGATGCTTCCAAGTATATTTTTTTTTAAATGAAAAATCAAAAAATATTTTTTAGGAGAATAAAAATGGAAATTTATTTTTTTCAAAAAGCATCCCGGCCGTTCAAATATTAAAATTGTGCAGGGTATTACCGGCAAATTTTCAGATTTAAACGGCCAATCCTGCTGCCTGGCGGGATAATTGATGCATTGGTCAAGCTCTCCCCAAAATAATTGTTGACATTATCAAAAAATTAAAATATTCTAAAAACAGAGTAATAATTATGTATAATTTTTTTGGTAAAACACTATTACTATCCCTTCTCTATCTATCATTACTACCCGATGCGGCAGCAGGAAGGGAAAATATTTACCTGAAAAATTAGCAATATATATTCAGGATAAAAAGCCCGCTTGCTTACCTTAAAGGTCAGTCAGCGGGCTTTTTTTTTAAAAAATCAAGGAGAGACGATTATGTCGAAGTACAAAGCTTTACCGAGGGTCATGATGAATGAAAGAAAATGGCCCGATAACCAGATTACCAAAGCTCCGGACTGGTGCAGTGTGGATCTGCGTGACGGGAACCAGGCCCTGCCCAACCCGATGACCATTGAAAAAAAAATGACGATGTTCAAGCTTCTCCTGGACATGGGGTTCAGGCAGATCGAGGTCGGTTTCCCATCCGCATCGCAAATAGAATTTGACTTCATCCGCAAGCTCATCGATGAGAATCTTGTTCCCGATGATGTCTTTATCCAGGTACTGACCCAGTCCAGGGAGCAATTAATCAGGCGCACCGTCGAATCATTGAAAGGCGCAAAGAATGCGATTATCCATCTTTATAATTCCACCTCGCCCCTCCAGCGAAAGATCACTTTCAATGCGGGCAAGGATGAGATAAAAAAAATAGCCGTCACGGGGACAGAGCTCACAAAAAGCCTGGCTGGAGAATTGAAAGGGACAAACCTGAGGTTTGAATATTCGCCTGAGAGTTTCTCCGACACAGAGCCCGGGTATGCACTGGAAGTCTGCGAGGCGGTGATCGATGTCTGGAAGCCGACAAAAGAAAACAAAATTATTATGAACCTTCCCCATACGGTCGAATGGTTCATGCCCAACATCTATGCCGACATGGTGGAATGGATGTCAACGCATTTCAGGGAAAGGGAGAAGGTGATCATCAGTGTACATACGCACAACGACAGGGGCACGAGCATTGCCGCATCCGAGCTTGCATGTCTTGCAGGAGCGGAGAGAGTCGAAGGCACGTTGTTCGGCAACGGTGAACGTACCGGTAACATGGATATAATCACTATGGCACTGAACATGTTCTCGCAGGGCATTGACCCGGGCCTGGATCTGAAAAATTTGCCGCATATTAAAGATGTTTATGAAAAAAATACCGGGATGGAAGTGCCCGTAAGACAACCGTATTCCGGGGAGCTCGTGTTCACCGCATTCTCGGGCTCCCATCAGGATGCGATAAAAAAAGGAATGGATAAAAGGAAGAGCAATACCGATCCCGATGCGTTGTGGGAAGTCCCATACCTGCCGATCGATCCTGCCGATATCGGAAGGACTTATGAGGCGATAATCAGGATCAACAGCCAGAGCGGCAAGGGCGGGGTAGCGTATATTCTTTCGAGGGAATACGGCTTCGAGATACCAAAATTAATGCAGGTCGTGCTGGGAAAAATAGTCAACGATTTTTCAGATGAATGCAAGAGGGAGCTCACTGTCGAGGAAATTTACGAAATATTCTGCAGGGAATACATCAATTGCGCGATCAGTATTAAATTGTCGGCCGACGGCCTCAGGATAGAGGAAAACAGGAATGATTCCCGCATTACCGGGGAATTACAGATCGACGGCAGCAAGACGAAGATCGAAGGCACGGGTAACGGGCCGATAGACGCATTCGCCCATGCGGTGATGGCCGCGGGCATCGACGGATTCGAAGTGATTGATTTTCATGAACAGTCGATCGAAAGCGGTTCCGGGGCACAAGCCGTGGCTTATTCCCATATAAAATCGGGAGGAAGGGAATTCTGGGGCGCAGGTATGGATTCAAACATAAGCCTTGCGGGCATAAAATCCCTGATCTCTGCAATAAACAGGTCGAGAAAAGGCTAAATGAAAAAGAACATACTTATCGGCGCCCATCTGTCCATATCAGGCGGAGTAGAAAACGCCATTGACCGGGCATTGAATCTTAACTGCAGGGTTCTGCAGATTTTTACGAAGAATGCCCGTCAATGGTCTGTCCCCCCGTTAAAGGAAGAAAATATCCGGTTGTTTTTAGACAAGCAGGCCAAAGCTGGTTTGATAATAGCAAGCCATGGAAGTTATCTTATCAACCTGGCGTCTAAAGATCCGGTAAAGAGGGAAAAGTCTATTGCAGGATTCACAGAAGAACTTAAAAGGACGATGCATCTCAAAATCTCCAACCTTGTGTTCCATCCGGGTACGGCAAATGAAGCTGAGAATGAAACTGAAGCAATCAGGCTGATAGCTTTTGCACTTGACGAGGCTCTTGAAAAAAGCGGTAACGAAAACACGAAGCTTCTTATTGAAACAACCGCGGGACAGAGGAACAGCATCGGCCATGCATTCCCACATTTGAGGGACATAATAGGTATGTCAAAATATCCCGGAAGATTTGCGGTATGTTTTGACACCTGCCATGTGTTCGCTTCGGGGCATGATATCAGGACAAGGGAAGGTTACGAAAATACAATAGAAGAATTCGATAAAATCATAGGATTGAAACTCCTCTCATTCTTCCATCTGAATGATTCGAAGGGCGGCCTTGGTTCAGGTCTTGACAGGCACGAGCATATAGGCAAGGGCAATATCGGTCTTGATTCATTCAGGTTCATTATGAATGACAAGCGTTTTGAAAAAACAGGCAAGTGCCTTGAGACGCCGAAAGGTGATGATGATGTTTTTGACAAAATGAATTTAAAAGTATTGCAAAGTCTGGCCGAATGAGATTACATCTGGTATTATGATAGATAATAGAAAGAAATATTTCTAATCTAAAAAATGCGGAGCAATATTATGAGAATAGACGCTCATGCCCATGCATGCGGATACTATCTGACTCCGGAATCAATAGCTGAAAAAATCAAAAAAAACGGTATCGACAAGATTGTTCTCTTTCCAGGTGAACTGGCCTCAAGCAAAACCTATGAATTTTCTCTACCAGGTAAAAGTGAAAGACTCATGATGTTGAACAAAATTATCAGGATCGTGACCGGTATAACCGCTTCGGCAAAATCGCTGGATGACGGGAACAGATATGTCAATCTGATACGGGAAAAAATTCCAGGCAGGATTATACAGTTTTATTGGGCGACAAAAAGATATTTCGATTCTATTGAATCCGATTTTCAAAAGATGAAATTCAGGGGAATCAAGCTCCACCAGGGCTGGGAGTATTTCAGGATCAAATCCGATTTTTTCGAGAAAATCATGACCTGGGCTGAAAAGAGGAATATGCCTGTTTTAATTCACCTGTATTCATACAGGGATGTCCGCGATCTTATGCGGTTTGTCAAGGGCAGGCGAATAAGAATAATAATCGCGCATCTCTTTGGTGCAGAGTTTTTTCGCAGCGAGTGGAGCAAGATCAGGGAAAATGTTTATTTTGATATTTCAAATTGCTACTGGATAAGCCGTGAAAGACTGGAAAAGGCCCTGCTCTTCTTCGGAAGCAGCAAACTGATCTTCGGTTCCGATACCCCTTACGGGAAGGATAGTCTGGAGAATACGATCAGGATGGTCGAATCGTTGAAAATATCACGGGAGGAAAAGGATCTGATTTTGGATAACAATATGAAGAAGCTGCTGAGATTTTGATTTTTTTCCAGCTCTGTCCCCTCCCGGTTAAACGGATATTCAAAAAAGGCTTGACAAACAGGCAGGCAAGTGCTATATTATCTTTACCGTTGCTACATAATGAATAGTATGAAACGAAAGGAGCATTTTATGAAGAATCCGTTTGATGTTTTAAAAGAGAATAATCCTCAGTTGTTCGAAAGGGCGGTTTCGGCCCGCGACCTTGCTTTCAGGGACGGCGCCCTGTCCAGGAAACAGAGGCTGCTCATTGCAATCGCGCTCGACGCATCCGAAGGAGCCTCCGACGGTGTGAAAAATCTCGCACGACAGGCGCTTGATGCGGGAGCCACAAGGGAGGAAATTTTCGAAACCCTCGATGTGGCTTACTACATCACGGGTGTCGGTAGCATTTATGCTGCAATAAGGGGACTGGAAGAAATATTCGGCTGAAAAGAAAAGGTTTACAGATTCGAGGAGAATAACACGATGAAAATACAATCGGTGAAACTTGCCTGTTTCTCACCTACGGAGGAGTTGACAAGGAAACATGCACATTGTGCAGTGCCAGCCTCAAGCACTGTCCCAAAAAAACAAGGTCGATGAAACCCGGCCTGATGAAACATGGTG
>JBJKSS010000297.1:0-13942 GCA_046703745.1 Spirochaetota bacterium | reverse complement strand
TATTTAATTATTACTTTGATAATTTATATGATTTTGAAACAAAAAAAGAAAATGAAGCAGAAATGGAACTAATTGATAAAGAAATTAAAATATTTGAAAAAAATATAAAATTTTGGAATAAAAAAATATTAAATAAACAATTGGTAGCAAATTTTCATTATTATTTAACTTTTAATGAAAAATTCTGTATAACAGGGTTTAATTTTCTGTTATAGATTTTAAATTTTGATATTTTAGTCGGCCTATTTGGCAGTATTTTTATTTTTTATATTTCTCCTGACTTTCCTTTTCCCCTTCCCTATCCCCTTTTTTTTCAAATGATAGACATCCTCAACATTGAAATTTTTATTCAATTCTGCCAGGTTTTCCTCAACCTCCTTTTTTTCCTTCCCTGCTTCTTTCAAAAAATCGTCCGACTCCTTATTGATGATATCCTTTACTTCATCGTTTATCTGCAGCACTTCGTCCTTGATCTTGTTGAATGCCTTTATGAATTGCCCGGCTTTCCTCAGAAATTTCGGAATTTCCTTCGGCGAGAGGAAAAAAATAATAAGAAGGACAATGATTATTTCACCGATTCCTATTCCGAACATTTTTATTTCCCCAACCCGAAAATTTTACCGATTATTATGCATGCCAGATATAATGCCAGGAGAGGCAGCGCCATCATCACCTGTGAGAATGCATCCGGCGGTGTGAGGATGGCGGCTATAATAAAAATTATCACCACAACATATTTGAATTTTTTTATTAAAAAACTCATTTTGATGAGGTTCAGTTTCAAGAGCAATATTATAACAATTGGGAATTCGAAGCATATCCCGAAACAGAGCAGGAACTGGAAGAAAAAAGTGATAAAGTTGTTGTATGATATCAGTCTGTTGATATTGTCCGGGAAGAACTCCCTTGATTTCAAAAAATTGATGCTTGCCGGAAGTACAACATTAAAGGAAAAAATTACTCCCAATACAAACAGGATGAAAGAACTGATTACCAGGGAAAGAACTATTGTTTTTTCTTTCTTGTTCAATGCCGGGAAAATAAACAATAAAAGCTGAATGATTAAAAGCGGCAGGGCAAGGATCAGGCCGAAGATAACGGAAATTTTTAACCTCATCGAAAAACCCTCTGCTATTGATGTTGCATAGAGCTTTTCACCCAGTATCTTGTATATATTTTCTATTATTAATGGGAAGATTATATATCCTGCAATTGAGAAGAGCGTTACTGCGACCAGAACAAAAAGCAGTCTGTTTCGCAGTTCATAAACGTGTTCCCAGAAGGTCATATCCCTGTTTTTTATCATAGATGAATTTCGTTATTATTTCTTTTCCGAGGTTTCATTATTTTTCTTGTCAGATTCTTCGGTTTTTCCTTCCCTGTCGTCATTTTTGGCTTCCCTTATTGCTTTTTTGAATTCTTTAAGGCCTTCGCCAAGCGACCTTCCTATTTTAGGCAGGTTTGAAGCCCCAAATATTACAACAATTATCAATATGATCACAAGTATTTCCGGCCACCCGATGCCCATAATAATTCTCCTAGAAAAAATTTTATATTAATCCAAAATTTAAAGTATGAAGATTATAAATAATTTTACGAAGAAAGCAATATTTTTATAATTAGTTTACACAAATATATACAGACAGTTTTGGTAAATCACAAGCAAACTTTCAGGTCAGCGCGGCCGAATATTTGTCCTTTATTGCCTTTATGATGTCATATATCTCGAAAAATATGTTTACAAGCTCCGGATCAAACTGTTGGCCTGACTGTTCCTTTATATAACTCAATACTTTTTCCTCTTCCCACGGGTCTTTATATATCCGGGCGGAAATCAGCGCATCGTATACATCGGCAATACAGACTATTCTGGCAGACAGTGGAATCTCCGGCCCTTTTTTACCCGGCCCGGGTTTGATGTTTTCTGCATGAATGTCATCGATTTTACCGGGATATCCCGTGCCGTTCCATCGTTCATGATGATTCAGCGTTATTTCCCTTGCCATTATTTCCCAGTCTGACCGTGAAATATTGAAAAGTCTTGCCCCATGGATCGTGTGCATTTTTATCTCTTCGAATTCTTCTTCCGTCAGTTTTCCTTTTTTCTTGAGAATCATGTCCGAGATTCCGACCTTTCCGACATCATGAAGCATTGCGGCTATTCTAAGGATGTCCTTGTAATTGTTCACTTCGTCCTTTGCGACATTGTGCAGATCGGCCCACCGCTGGTAGATTTCAATGGCATAGGAGCCGACCCTGTTTACATGCTGCTGCGTCTCTTCCGGGTCTCGAAGCTCGGTCAGCTTGATCATTCTCAAAACCACGTCCCGGAGCATTACCGCCCTTTCGATCGCAATGCCTGCATAGTTTGCAAACTGGGTAACGAAAAGTTTGTCATTCAGGGTAAAAGGCACGATTTTTTTTTCATCATCAAGGGCGTTGATTAATTCGAGTACACCGACCACGATCCCCTTGCTGGTTTTTAAAGGCACAACGAGCATCGAATGCGTCCTGTAGAATGACATAAGGTCGAAATGTGAATTGAATGAATATGGCTGTCCCGGATCGATATCGTATGCATCATCGATTATCATGGAATCCCCGGTCAGTGCCACGTAGCCCGCTATGGATTTTTCATTGATGTCGATCTCACGGTTGGCATATATATATTTGTTGCTCAGTATGTCATTCTTGTAGAGCGTTTCATTCTGGACGTATGAAAATTTGAGTTTACTGCCGCTTACAAGGAATATCGAGCCCGCATCGGCCCTTGTAAATTCCCTTGTCTCTGTGAGGATAGTGTCAAGCAGCGAATGCAGATCCTTGATCTGGTAGATTCTTTCCATTTTATCGAGGATCGCTGAAAGATTTTTTATTGTCGCGGATTTCCTGCTGTCTGACATCGGCTCGTGTTCCTTTAATAAATATTAAGAATAAATGCCTGATTAGTCAATAATTTTTTATTATTATGAAATTTTTTATCTTGCATTTATCCGCGTATTTGATATTATCTGATTGCGATGGAACTAACATTGAATAATACGGTTATAAAACTTGTCCGGGGCGATATAACGCAGCAAAGAGTCGATGCAATAGTCAACGCTGCAAACTCGGGACTCATGGGCGGAGGCGGTGTCGACGGTGCGATCCACAGGGCAGGCGGCCCCGCAATACTCGAAGAATGCAGGAAGATCATAGCAAATATAAAGAGCCTGCGGGCCGGCGAGGCAGTCATCACGACAGCAGGCAATATGCCTTCAAAATTTGTCATTCATACGGTTGGCCCGGTATGGCACGGCGGCTCGCGCGGCGAGAGCGGTCTTTTGAAGAATGCATACTATAACAGCATGAAGCTCGGTGCCGAGCACGAGCTCCAGTCGATTGCATTTCCATGCATAAGCACCGGAGTTTACGCCTATCCGCCGGAAGAAGCCGCTGTTATTGCGTTCAATGCGGTTGCCGATTTTCTGAAAAGCGCCGATCATTCCTACAGGGAAGTGAGGTTCATGGTCTTCGGCGAACAGGACAATGCGATATATAAAAAAATTTTTGACGGAGCCGTGTTTTGAAAAAAATGAATTTTGAAGAGTCATTAAAGCGCCTTGAAGAGATCACCGAAAGGCTTGAGTCGGGAGAATTATCCCTTGATGAATCCTTGAAATTTTTCGAGGAAGGCGTAAAACTGAGCAGGTTCTGTGAACAGAAACTTACAGAGACGGAACAGAAGGTAAAGATCCTGGAGTCAACCGACACAGAAGATTTTGATTCTGCACTGGAAGAAGTGGAATGCACAGAAGAGCCCGCGGAGCATTCAAAACCCGCAAAAAAAAAGAAAAAAAACGAAGATGACGAACCTCAGCCGGATGAGGCCGGCGAAGGCATGGAGAATTTCCTATTTTAAACAAAAGGTTTTTTACGACCGATGCCGTCAAATTTGATGAAGCTGTAATAGCCGGCAGGGTTGAGCACGTCGATAATAAAAGCATATACATAACCGATCAAAAAGGCACCCTCATAATTCATCATGAAAAAAACGAAGCCGGTATCACCGAAGGAGACATAGCCTGCATCTTTTTTAAAAAAAAATCCGGCGGGCTTTTCCTTGAAAGTTATGAGCTTCTCAACAGGCCGCAGATCAATCCTCTGGGCATTGCCGGCTCTCCGTACCGCAGGCTAAACAGGGACAACAGGAAACTGCTCGGCACCCTTTATAACAGGCAGGCCTTTTTCAGGGCAACGAGGAATTTTTTCGATGCCCGTGATTTTCTCGAGATCAACACTCCGTCCCTGGTGGAGTCGCCCGGGGTCGAGCGGCACATCGAGCCTTTTTCAACCAGGCTTTATGATTTTTTCGGCAATGCCAAAGAATATTACCTGCCGACTTCGCCTGAATTTTCCCTGAAGGAAGCCCTGTCAGCGGGATTAGAAAAAATTTACGAGATTGCAAAGGTGTTCAGGAACATGGAAGATAACTCGGCCATACACAGGCACGAGTTTTACATGCTGGAATGGTACCGGGCGTATGAGGATTATACACGGCTCATGGACGACTGCCGCGATTATCTTCAATTTCTTGCAGGAAATATTTATAAAAAAGATTCATTGTCGTTCAACGGCCAAACTTGCAGTTTGAATGAAATTAAAATGATAAAACTCTAAGTTATGTTTTTACCATTCAATGTCGAACTGGACGATTATTCCGCAAATCCGGAGAGATTCGCTGACAATATATGCAGCATTTTGAAAATAACCCGGAAACAGGCCGATGAACACGGCCTTACAAAGGAAGACCTTTTTTTCAAATTTTTTCTCAACAACATCGAGCCCGGCCTCGGTTTCGATCACCCCGCAATTGTTTATGAGTATCCGGTCGAGATGGCGAGCCTCTCAAGGAAGTGCCCCGACAATGAACTTTATGCAGAGAGGTTCGAGCTGTATATTTTCGGCATCGAGTTTGCCAACGCATTCGGCGAGCTCACCGACCCGGCCGACCAGGAAGCGAGATTTTTGAAGGACCTTGAAGTGAGGCAGAAAAAGGCTATTTATAAGCTGGAACTGCCGGCCAGATTTTTAAAAAGTCTCAAATACGGACTTCCTCCGTGTGCCGGCATTGCTCTGGGACTTGAAAGGCTGTTCATGCTCTTCGAGGGCCTGGGCTCTCTTGAAGAAACAAACCTGTTTTGATTCCCCACAGGTCATTTTATTTTTCTATCGTCGTAATCGTAACGTAAGCTTCCGCCTTTTCCTCTTTATTGATGCTCTTCAGTCCCCTCTTGTTGATGATGAACTGCTTGTAGTCGCCGGCAAGCACATTGTATTCCTCACCGTCAACAGTTGTGGTAATCGTCTGGAATTTTTCCTGCGGCAGGGTTGAGAAAAAAACCTGTGCCGTTTCCGAGCCGAACGGAGGGAATACTTCAAACCCCGGCTCGATTTTTACCGCTTTGCAGATCATCTCCGGAGGTATGTAATAATTTTCTATTAATGGTGTCCTGAGTCTCTCCTTGCCGGCAAGATGATAGAGAATGCTGATGTATCCGCTCCTGTTGACAGTTACATAGAAATTCACATCCTCGCCGTTTTTGAACACGAGGTTGTCCGTTCCCTTGTTCGTCCAGACCCTGAGCTCCACCCCGCTTTTGCCCTCATCGGCCTGGCTGAATATTTTGTTGTCGCTCAACGCAATTTCCATGTTGTCTGGCAGCATCTTCAAACCGGAATTATCGGCGAATTCCTTAGTTATGTCAACTTCGGAGAGAGCTGTTTTCTGGCCGGTTTTCGAATCGGTCAGGGCATAAAGTATTTTATACCCCTTTGCAGTATCATAAAAAGACCCCTTGAATATATAATCAGGCGAATTACTTTCGGCCCCTGCGTCTTTCCCGCCTTTTTTTTCGAGACTGAGGGCGCAGTATTCCCTCAGGTAATTGAAAAACTCGCTGGATATGGTGGTGGCCTTGTAATAGGCAGGAACGATCAAGAATGTTTTTGACCTGAGGTCTATGCTGTCAAAAGGTTTGAGCACGGCCCTTGCAAGGTCGTCGAAATTGTTTATCCCGGTTGATTTCAATTTATTGTAGATATCCGCCTTCAATTTGTAGAGGTTAAAAAGTTCATCGAGGTTTTCGCCGTTGTTTTTAAGATAATTCATCACAAGGTAATCCTGGTTGAGCTTATCGAGCAGTGCATCAAGCGCAATGTACTCTTCCCCGGCCCTTGAATTATCGCCGCCGTCTATATACTTTCCGATGAGGCCGAGTTTCGACATGAACTGCACGTAAAGCGATTTTTTTTCTACGGCAACATTATTGTAAAATTTTGATTTGTTGACTGCGCACAACGCATAATACCGGCCGTCCTTTTTGTCGAAGTAATTCTCAAAGGCATCGATGCCTGACAGCTCGATGTTTACCGTTGTCTGGATGTTCATCTTCGCCATGGAGGACGCATCGTCGTTCGTCTCCTTTTCTTCAAGCTCGAGTGTTGAAACTATGCCCGTTTTTATCATTCCTGCCGCATCGCGAAGTGCATGGGCCCTGGCGGATTCGAGACTTTTGGAATTATTCCCCGAATCTTCGGATATCCCGAAGCCGGTTATATATTCATTGCCGTTAAAATCCGTTTCCGTGCCGAATGACTTGACCCATTTGGGCGGATTGGAGGAAAACGAAAGGGTTAAAACCGGCAATATAACAATGGCAATAAAAACAAGCTGCTTTTTCATATTTTATCCTCTGATGATGCTTTATTCAAATTATCCCAAAATGACACTGTCATGATTTATCGAATTTGAATTATATGACCATTTACGGATAAAATCAACACAATTGGATATTTTTTTTACAGCCATCGTCTGACTTTTTTCCTGTATTCCTCGTAGGTTTCACCGAATGTTTTCAAGAGTTTGGTTTCTTCAAACGGAATCACATAAAAATTTGCATAAAAATAAAATGCAGCCGGTGCGATGACTGTTGTCAGGCTCCCGAGAATTATAATGTAGCCGGTTTCTTAGATTTCATTTTTTGCTTCCTTCAAAAGAAATACTTTTATTATATTTTATCATTAATGCTTTAAAAGGCAATTTTTAAATTACAAAATCATGTAAATCCGTCAATTTTTTGGGGAAGGGGTTTTTAAAAAATCTGGCAAACAAGGGGTTGCAACCCCTTGTTTCCGCAAATAGTGTTTATTCTGCGCCTGATAGTGTCTCGGCTTTAGTTTCAAAAAACCGGCGGATTACAAAATTATTAATTAGGTAAATAATCTATTGATATAAAACGAATATTGTTATATTCTCGCCTTCAATCACTATGAAAAAATCAAACAGGCTTCTGCATCATCTTGTAAAATTCATTCCGCTGTATATTATAGGCATCCTTACGCTTCTCGGCGTGGATATCATCCAGTTATTCATTCCAAGGCTGGTCGCTGGAATAATCGACGGCATCAAGCGGGGCGGGTTCACCATTAATGATATCCTGGTTTATGTCGTTAAACTTGCCGTAATATCTTTGATGATTTTTGCCGGCAGGGCCGTCTGGAGATTTTTCATATTCGGGCCATCGAGAAAAATCGAGGATAATCTCAGGTGCGACCTGTTTGCCCATCTTGAAAAATTGAGCCAGAATTTTTACAATAAAAACAAGACCGGTGAATTAATGGCGCATTTTACGAATGACCTCTCGGCTGTAAGGATGGCCATCGGCCCGGGACTGATGATGGCGATTGATGCAGTGGTCATGACGGCTTTGATAATACTGAACATGATTGTGTTTGTCAACCTGAAGCTCACGCTCCTCGCCGTGCTTCCGCTCCCCGTAATAGGCATAGGCGGCATTTTTTTCGGCAAGGCAATGACCATACGGTTCAGGGAAAAGCAGGAAGCATTCGCAAAGATGACGGATTATACCCAGGAAGCGTTCAACGGCATCAGGGTCATAAAGGCATTCGTCCAGGAAAAAAGGTACCTGGCAGAATTCCTGAAGGCGAACAGGGACAACTATGACAGGAACATAAGGCTCGCCAGGATTTATTCGATTGCCTTTCCGCTTGTCGAATTTATAGCGGGCCTGAGTTTTTTGATCACCCTGGTTTTCGGCGGCTACCTCGCAGTAATCAACCTGCTTTCTCTCGGCAAATTTATTGCCTTCAACCAGTTTTTGGGAATGCTTATCTGGCCGATGATAGCAATGGGCTGGTGCATAAACATCTTTTCGCAGGGGCTCTCCTCCCACAGAAGGATACAAAAAATTTTCGGTGAAAAACCCGAGATCGTTGACCGGCAGGATATTAAAATGGCCGCAATCGGCGCGGGTAAAATCGAGCTGAAAAATCTTTCGTTCAGATACGACGGCGCCGCTGATGCCGTGTTGAAAAAAATCAGCCTGGTTGTCAATGCCGGCGAAACCCTCGGCATTACGGGAAAGACGGGAAGCGGCAAGACGACATTGATCAATCTTCTTGCCAGGCTTTATAACCCGCCGGAAAAATCGGTTTTAATTGATGGTACGGATATTTATGATATACCGATCGTGCAGCTCAGGGACATACTGAAGATAGTCACCCAGGAGCCGGTTTTATTCTCGACAACGATCAGGGAAAACATCGCCTTCGGTCATGAAATGCCGGATGACGGAAAGTTATTCGCAGCCGCCGACGATGCCTCGATCCATGAAACCATAGCGGACTTCCCGGATAAATATGAAACCGTAATCGGTGAGAGGGGCATAACCCTGTCAGGCGGACAGAAACAGAGGGTATCGATCGCAAGGGCACTGCTCAAGGATCCGGGGATACTTATCCTTGATGATTCTTTTTCAAGCGTCGATGCAGGGACAGAAAACAGGATACTCGAAAGTATAAGGCGCCTGCGCAAAGGCAAAACAACTATAATAATTGCCCACAGGATCACGGCCATACAGTCGGCGGATAATATAATATTTCTGGAAAACGGTGCCGTGAAAGAACAGGGCACCCACAAAGAGCTCTTAAAAAGAAAATCGGCATATTATGAGCTGTACCAGAAACAGCTTATTGAAAAAAAAATGGAATGAAAAATGGCTGAAGAAAAAAACATCCTCGAAAAAAAAATAGATTTACAGGTGTTCCTCAAGCTGGTGAGGTACATCAGGCCGCATGTTTTCTGGTTTTCATTCTGCCTTTTTTTGCTCTTTGCAATTGTGGCCCTGTCCCTTGCCGAACCCGTTATCATCGGGAAAACGATCGACAGGTACATAAACAATTACGGCAGACTTTTCACTGTTTATAAATTTAAAAAATCCGGCTCGTTTTATTTCAGGGGCTCTTACCTTAAAAGGGAAAAAATCGTCAGTGAGCTTCCGAAAGCAAAAATTTGCTACATAAAAAACAGCTACTACATTTTCATGAACCTGACGTATGAGGATGTGAATTACCTTGACAGCATTAACTTTACGAAAGCCGGTTCCGGTAATGGTAAAGCAGAAATCTTCAACGGCAAAAAATTTCTGGAAGGCACCTTGCTGACAACCGGCGATTTGAAAATCATAAGAAAGGATGATTTTACCGGCCTGCTGCGCTTTTCTGTTTTGTTTTTCGGATTGATACTGATCGTTTTCATAATAAATTATTTCCAGACAATGATTCTCCAGGTTGAGAGCCAGAAGATTATTTTCAGAATGAGGGAAGAGATTTTCACCCATATAACAGGCTTGAGCCATTCCTTTTTCGACAATAACCCCGTGGGCAGGCTTGTGACACGGGTCACCAATGACACGGAAACCCTGAGTGAAATGTACACAAGTGCAATATTAAACCTTTTGAAAAATCTCGTCATGATGGCATGCATTCTCGTAGTGATGTTCATTATTAATTACAGGCTCGCCCTGCTGGTCTGTCTGGTCGTGCCATTGATAATTCTTTTCATCGGCATATTCAGGTCGTTTGCAAGAAAAAATTACCAGCGGATGAGGAAGGTGCTTGCAGAAATGAATTCCTTTCTGCAGGAGCATATTTACGGCATGAAATTAATACAATTGTTCAACAATGAGGAGAGGAAATTCGGTGAATTCAAAAAGGCGAGCCGCAGGCTTTACAAGTCGTATTTCAGGGAGATAAGCATTTTTTCCATATTCAGGCCGTCGATATTCATTCTCTATTCCCTGGCGCTCTGCCTCGTCATTTTTTTCGGCGGCAGGGAGGTGCTCTCGTATTCGCTGACTTTCGGTACATTGTATATATTTGTCAGTTATATCGATCTTTTTTTCAGGCCGATCCAGGAGCTTGCCGAGCAGTTTAATGTCCTGCAGAGCGCAATTGCATCGAGCGAAAGGATATTCCTCCTTCTCGATGAAAAACAAACGATCCCCAATAAAAAGGATCCCGTTATGCCCGGTAAAATCAGGGGCGATATAAAATTCAAAAATGTCTGGTTTGCATACAAAAAGGACGAATGGGTGCTTAAAAACATAAGTTTTTCTATTAAAGAAGGTGAGAAAATAGCACTGGTCGGCCACACCGGGAGCGGGAAGAGCACGATAATCAATCTGCTCTGCAGGTTTTACGACATCCAGAAAGGCGAGATCACAATCGACGGCCATAATATAAAGGACATGGACATCGGCTCTTTAAGAGAAAACATCGGTGTTGTCATGCAGGATGTTTTCATCTTTACCGGCAGTATTAAAAACAACATCCGGCTCTTGAATGAAAACATAACCGACGAGGATATCATAAGCTCCGGAGAATTCGTCAATGCCGACAGGTTCATACAGAGATTTCCCGACAAATACGAACATACGGTATCGGAGAGGGGCGCCACACTTTCTACGGGCGAGAGGCAGCTTCTTTCATTCGCAAGGGCGGTTTCCTTCAACCCCTCGATACTGGTGCTCGACGAGGCGACATCAAATATCGATACCGAAACCGAGCATCTCATCCAGGATGCCCTGAAAAAAATCCTCGGGACAAAAACATCGATTGTCGTAGCCCACAGGCTATCCACCATAAAAAATTGCGACAAGATAATCGTTATTCACAAAGGAACGATCAGGGAATCGGGAAACCATAATGATTTAATGAAAAAAAAAGGTATTTACTACAATCTTTATAAACTGAATTATGACATTGAATAAAGATAAAAATCATTTGACTTTTTATCAATTAAATATAAAATGACAAAAAATATTTTTTTTCAGGAAACAGCCATGTCAAAAGATCCGTTTGCCTTTGTTGAAAATATCATTAATGAAAAAACGATAAAAAAAGCCGGCAATATAATAACAAACATCGTTGCCGGCATACTAGCATTCGTTTCGGTTTTGTTTATTATTTCTGCCGGTGTATTCATAACAGCGGCGCTTACAACCGGTTTGCCTTTTTTTTATGTTCCGTCTGTTTTTCTGGGCATAACGGGGATCATTATCGGCATCGGGTCATACAGGACAAAAAAGGGAATACTGATAAAAAACAGGTCCAGGGACCATTACAGGGATTACAGGTCATGCGAGGATATTTTGAAAAGCGTGAAATTCCAGATGAAAACCGACAGGATCAGCCGTGAAGAATACCATCACATATTCGACACCATGAAAAAAGAATTGGCCGAGGCAAAGATAATTGTCACGAAAATCGACAATATCGGCAAAACCTTGAAAAGCCCGGATTGCAATGTTGCCGTGATTGACGGCAGGATCAGGGAAGAAAAGTCTAAAGATCCGGCAAATGAGAATCTTGTGAAAACCCTTGAGAACCACAGGGAAAACGTCATCAAGCTTGAGAATCATGAAAAGAAATTGCGGGACCAGATATCAAACCTCAAGTTCAATTTTAATTCCGTATTTACCAAGTTGACGCTTCTTGACACGCAAAGCAGGCCGAAATTCGATGATATCGAGACCGATTTACAGAAAATCCTGGATTTCAAGCTGGAAGTTTCAAGGTACGAGGATGAATTGTTAAGGGACATCTAAATCTTACATTGAATTCAAATATATAGCAGTGAATACCGATAATATCTATTGATGTATAATGAATAGTAAAGAATTATTTATCAATAATTTATGGATAACTGCTTATGGATTTATCCGGGAAGATTGTCAATAACTGCTATATCATCAGAGAAAAGATTTACGAGGATTCTACATGTTCGGTCTGGCTCTGTTATACGCTGTTTGCTGCAAAAAAATTCCTGCTGAAATTTTTTAAAAAAAATTCTTTCAGGCTCTCTCACAGGGAGCAGAATAGCCTGAAAATACAAATGCTTTCACAGAACAATCAAATCATCAGTGAAAATGTTGCGAATATGCTTGAGTTCGACGAATATGAAAAAATGAAATTTATTGCCCTCGAGATATCCGAAGGTTACAATCTCTATGATTATATAGATAATTTCGGTACGCTTAACATGGAAGACACACTGAAACTGCTTAATGATCTTGCAAAAGGCATTGAGGCATTCCACAGAATGAAAAGTGTTTTCGGCGCCCTTACCCCGGACAATATCTGGATAAGTTATTACCAGAATAAAATTGTGAGAGTCAGGCTGCTTAATTTCGGATATAACCTGCTTAATGCAGCAGGCGCAATGAAGGATAATGAAAAATACAGGAAATTTGTCCTGCCTGATGTATTGATAAATAAAAACAACGGCAATTTGGGCAAAGAACTTTATTCCCTGGGAGCGGCGGCCTATTGCGCCCTTACCGGCAATTTTGACTTTGACAGCATAAACATCGACGATTTAAGGAACGTTCCCCAGGACGGTGCATTGAAAAACAGGGTCATAGACATTGTAAGCGAATTGTTGAAACAGAACAAATCGAGGTACAATACAATCTACGACCTGATCAATGACCTGCCCCGGGCCAATCAGAATATCAACAGGGGCAAATCGGTAAAAGTATCGTCCGGCATTTATAATTACAAGCCGGCCGCTTATACCGATATGTTTGAGGCAAGGCGCAGGTATTTTGAGGATCTCGAGACGGAAAGAAGGAAAAAAATTGCTGTTGACAGGAACGAAAATATTTATCTCAAGAGTTATGAAATGAAACGTGAGGCTGAAAATCTCGGCCGGCAGAAGATGAAACAGATCGAAGAGCGCCAGGCATTCTACAGGAGCGAGGATGCGGATTATTTCAAAAAGCTTAATGAAAAGAGGAAAAACCATCTCGACAACCTGATCAACCAGACGAGGAACTATTACAAAAATCTCAACTCTTCTGTTTTGACCGATGAAAAATCAGCCATGGAATACAGGCTGTTTCTTACAAAAATTTCAAACCAGATGAAAAAATATGCGGAAGAGCTGAAAAAGGAAAACATAATCTATTACAAACGGATCATGAAAAAACCCGGCCCGGCTCCTGATGAATACGATGAGGAAGAAATAAAAAGGCGGTATAAAAAAAGGCTCGATGAAACAAAAAAACATTTTGACGGTATCCTGGACGAAGCAAAAAAATATTATATAAATCTGACCGAGGAGGCCAAAAAATATTTTGAATCCCGGGTTTCCGGCATGACGGCCGGAGTCGATGAAAAAATCAAAGGTTTGCAGAATGAAACGATGAATTATTACAAGGGCATCGAAAAGGATTCGATGGATCTTTACAGCGCCATAGTAAATAATTACAGGAAATCGTTCGGTGAAATAAACCAAAAAATTAAAATGCTGCGGGCAAACAAGGAAATAGCCGACGGTTTCAATGAAAATCTGGTGAATGATTCGGTTAACCCGGGTTTCCTGAAAAAACTGTTCGTCAATGCATTCGCTTCAAGCGGCAACATCTGCATGATCGACGCAGCCGGAGACATAAGGGCCGTTGATTACATATTCAGGTACAGGCGAAAACTCGAAAAGAAAAAAAAGATATTGTCCGCCGAAATGAATTGCCTGCCCGGTATAAAGCCCGGTAACCTGGGAAACCTGCTTGGGAAAGTTGTTTCGACGTTAGATGAAATT
>JBJKSS010000296.1:0-5786 GCA_046703745.1 Spirochaetota bacterium | reverse complement strand
TCCATGATCCTGACAACCGCCGTGGTGCTTGCCTTCATTCTCCCGTTATTCGTTTTACTGGCAATAGGCGCTGGTTTGTTTGACGGGCTGGTAAGATACAAAAAACTCAAATCACAGTACATCATTATAAAGATTGTTACGGGCTCCATACTTTTTGTTTTATCCTGTGCATTGTCTGTTTTGCTTGCCCTCAAAATGACGAATTATTATTTATTCATCGCTTTCAGTCTGTGTTTCATAATTTGCAGCACGGTACTGGGAAGGGTCGGAGCCGATCTTAACGAAGGAAAATTCCCGGGGAAATAGATAGATTTACGTTTGACAAATCCCGAAGTAAAATTTATAAATATTCAAAACTGTTCATGATAAAAATGAGGATATTTATGGGAAAAAAATTTTATGTTTTATTTATCGGTTTGCTGCTCTCTCTGGTTTCATCCTGCGATACCATTACCCGCTTTGCTGAAGACAACGAGGAGCTTGCAAGCAAAAAAATGCCGATGGAAACAGGAGAGAACATTTTCAGGGACTTTCTCTGGACAACACCCCCTGTTTACAGCATCAGGCTGGATTTCAGAAAGGAAGGCGATTTGAGCGAAGCCGAAACAAAATTCGGCGGAAAAACCCTTACATTCATTCTCAACGAAAATGATGAAATTGCATTAAAAAATGACGGTGAAACCGTTTTTAAGAAACCCGAAAGATCGGACGGGGATATTTATTATAATCTTGACATACTCAAAACAAAACTCGTCCCGCGGCAGATGCTTGTGACAAAAACGAGGTTCGTTACGAGGAGCGTGCCGATAACAAGAACGAGGCCCATGATTAGGACGAGATTTGTTACCCGCTTTGATCCCAAAGGCAGGTCGTATACAACGTCGGAAACCTACACCGACTGGGAAACCTATGTCGACTATGAATACAGGACACTGCCGGAAACCTACACGGATTGGGAAACCGTACAGGCAAGGGTAATCGACATCCCGGACTATCTTTATTACAGTTTCAGCCTTGATAAAAATCAGCATGTCGTAATCTACAGGATCGACGATGAAAGCTCCGGCAGCCATGACTATTATTTCCAGAACACCACCTATTTTTCAGCGGTAAAAAAAGAAGGTTCGGATGACGGAGATGTCGAGACGAAACTGCTCTTCATCGACACAAATTCCAATGGCATTTATTTCGAAAACGACGATGCTGTGCTTTTCAATGTCTGGAACCCATACGAGCATACATCGCATTTCAGGGAGCTGTCCAACTATATGGACAACTACTGGTACAGGCTCAAAACCCTGAAAACCGAAAAATTCCTCTCATTCGGTACTGATGCCGACTTCAACAGCCTGGTTGTGGAGAATGCCAACAGCGCATATATTTTTTCTGATAAAAAAGGCAAAGTCGAGATCGACAACGTTCCCGAAGACGCATCCGTTTTTTTCAATGGCGAGGAATACCTTGCGTTTGACGGTAAAATAAAGCGGAGGATAGAGTACGGGGTCTACAACCTGAAAATAGAAAACCCCGGCTATCTGGATTACAATGCATATTTTATAATTGACGATTCAAACCCGGAGCTTGCGATAGAATACAAATCGCCCGGGAAAGGCGGCACGTTTGTTTTTGAGAATGATTACCTGAGAAACTGGAAAATCCTTGCCAGCTCGGACAAAACAGGAGATACTGTTTACTACAACAGGAATGAAATAACCCTTCCCGAGGGCATGTATAAAATCGCCGTTATTGCAGGCGGCTTCAGGCTCGAAAAAAACATCCGGATCAGTATCGGCAAAAAAACCACACTCAACTATAACGATGAGGTTGAAAAACTGATCAGGGATTACAGGGAACGCGACAAAAAAAGAATAAACTAAAATGTCCCGCTTTTCCCGATCCCGATAGAATAATCGGGATAATCGGGTCGATAAATACTAAGCCCTGTTTTTATTTTTTTTATTCAGGCTTTTTCTCTGTCCGTTAATGAACATCCCGACAATTATATTTATAAATACCAAAAATATTCCCTCGAATTCCTTTTTGACATTTTTCAATTCTTTGATGATGCTGATACCCTGGGGACAATGCTTCTCGCATTTGCCGCATTCAATACATTGCGATGCAAAGCCTTTTTTATTCATCGCCCCGCCCATCCTGATGGCGTATTCCATTATGCCCTTCATTTTGTTATTCATCAGGAACCTTGTGTTATATATTTCGAAGCACATCGGTATGTTGACATTCCGGGGACAGGGCATGCAATACCTGCAGCCGGTACAGTTAACCTTCATTAATTCCCTGTACCTCGCCTTGACTTTGTCGATCATTTCTATCTCATCTTTTTTCAATTCCCCGGCGACACTTTGCCCGGCAGCCCTTATGTTTTCTTCTATCTGTCTCTCGTCGTTCATGCCTGAAAGGACAACAGTGACCTCCGGATGGTTCCATATCCATTTTAACGACCACTGCGCCGGTGACCTTTTTACTGCTGCCTCATTGTAGAATGCATCAATGTCTTTCGGTATATTGTTGACAAGCATTCCGCCTCGCAAGGGTTCCATTACCACGACTCCGAGCCCTTTTGAAGATGCATACTGCAAACCTTCCTTTCCCGCCTGGTTTTTTTCATCGAGAATGTTGTACTGTATCTGGCAAAAGTCCCAGTCATGATCATCAATGATTCTTTTAAAATCCGGCAGCGCACCGTGAAACGAAAAACCCGTATGTTTCGCCCTGCCGTCCTTTTTGATTTTTTCAAGAAAATCGAAAATCCCGAATTCTTTCAATTTGTCCCATCGCCCGCCATCCAAAGCATGGATCAGATAATAATCGATCGAGTCAGTTTTCAATTTTTCAAGCTGGAGATTTATAAAATCGTCCATGTCGTTCCTGCCTTTGACCAGCCATTGGGGGAGCTTTGTTGCAAGCCTGATTTTTTCCCTGTAGCCGCCTGCCAGCGCCCTTCCGAGGAACGGCTCGCTTTCGCCCATGTGGTAGGGGAATGCAGTGTCGATATAATTGACACCATTGTTGATGGCATAGTGAATTTGAGCAGTGGCCCTTTTTTCATCGATCTTGCCGTTTTTTTCAGGCAGCCTCATTGCCCCGAACCCGAGTATCGAAAGACTGTCCCCGGTTTTTTCCATTTTCCTGTAAAGCATGAACATCTCCTTGGAATGATTGAACCGCCGGCTCAATCAAAATTTTTTATGCTGTCCAGAAGCATGCCGAAAGCATCATCCAGATATTTTTTATCATTGATCAAATTCCTGTTTTTCAACAGGCTGTTTATTATAATGAAAACAATCCCGCTGGTTATTTCAATGATGAGCCCGGCGGGAACATTTTTTATCAGCTGTCTTTTTTTCGCATCTTCTATCATGTCATTCAAAAAAGCGAATTTGCCCAAACCTTCCTCTTTTGTCAATTTTGTTATGTAGGGAGAATTACTGAACTGCTGGAAGAATAAAAATTCAAGACTATTGTTTGTTCCCCAGTTGATAATGTTTTGCCATATCGACCTGATCGCCGCCGTAAAATCTGCATTTTCATCGATCCCGCCGGTCATCGCATTTATAAGAGAATCCTTGCATTCCAGATAAAGGCGGTTTATAAGCTCTTCTTTTGTGCTGAAATAATGAAACAGCGTACCTGTTGCAATGCCTGCCTCTTTTGCTATCCGGCTCGTCGGAGTCTCCTGAAAACCTTCTGTTGTGAATAATTTCAGCGCTGTTTCCATGATCGCCTTTCTTTTATCTTTCATGCTTAAATATTTATCACAGACTGACTGATCAGTCAAGATAAAATTGATTCAATTAATACAATAGTAGTGAAAATTATCTCATGTTTTTAAGTTTTCGACCTGTGATGCATTCATATAAATTGAAATTTCAAAAAAAGTGCCGGCAGAATCATCATAAAATTCAAGGTGAAACAATTGCAGCATGGTTGATCCGCAATTTCTGTTAAAAATTCATTGATTTTTACTGTTAATATGGTAATAATTTTCAGCTAAATTTTTTTAACAGGAATGGTTTTATGCATCAGGATAAAAGCAGGAAATTGCCGCCAATGTATGATCCTTCAACAGAGCATGATTCGTGCGGTGTCGGATTTATTGCAACCTTGAACCGGGAAGCCAGCCACAAGGTAATACAGATGGGGCTCGAGGCTCTTGTCAATCTCACACACAGGGGTGCAGTCGGTGGAGACTCGAATACAGGGGACGGAGCAGGCATATTGTTCCAGGTACCCCATGAATTTTTCATGAAGACCGTCAGGGAACTTAAAGGTTTCAAGGGAATTTACGGAGTGGGGCAGATATTTTTTCCCAATGACAGGGCAAAGATCGAAAAATGCCGCACAGTAATAGAAAAATCCGTCAAGAAAGAAGGTTTGAGCATAATCGCATGGAGGGATGTTCCCATCAATGATGCTGATCTCGGGTTCCTTGCAAAAAATTCGCAGCCTTATACGATGCAGGTTTTTATCGATGTCACGAATGAAAAGAACATCGAACAAAAGCTGTTTATAGTGCGGCGTGTCATAGAAAATGCGGTTTCGAAGGAACTGCCGGACTGTGCCGACGACTTTTATTTTTGCAGTTTTTCCTCGAAGACCATTAATTACAAGGGAATGCTTCTTGCGGGACAGCTTCCCGTTTATTATCCCGATTTGAAGGACGAATCCTTAAAAAGCAAGCTTGCACTGATCCATCAAAGGTACAGTACGAATACATTTCCTTCATGGAAGCTTGCCCAGCCTTTCAGGCATATGGCCCATAACGGTGAGATCAACACGATCCGCGGCAATATCAACAAGATGTTTGCCAGGGAAAAAACCATGTCGAGCCCGCTTTTCGGCGATGAGATAAATAAACTTTTTCCTGTTGTCATACCGGGTGGAAGCGATTCGGCGATGTTTGACAATACTTTTGAACTTTTGGTCAAGGCCGGAAGGAGCCCGGAAAAATCATTGATGATGATGGTTCCGGAAGCATTCGGCAAGGCCTATTATATAAGCGAGGACAGGCGTGCATTCTATGAATACTACTCGTCTGTAATGGAGCCGTGGGACGGTCCGGCGGCCCTTGTTGCAACTGACGGTGACACAATCTGCGGCACCCTTGACAGGAACGGTTTGAGGCCGTCAAGGTATGTTATCACAAAAGACGGCTATATAATACTCGCTTCGGAAATCGGTGTAATCGAGGTGCAGCCGGATAATATCAGGAACCTCGGCAGGCTTCAGCCGGGCAAGATGCTTTCCGTAAATACGATAACGGGCAGGATATCATTCGACAACGAGGTTAAGGGCAGGGTAGTAAGGTCAAAGCCCTACAGGCGATGGCTCGAAAAAAACAGGATAGAGCTTCGCGGGCTTTTCCAGCCTCCTGCGGCCCCGGAAATAAATGCGGAGAAACTCCTCCAGGCACAGCATCTTTTCGGCTATGACCTTGAAGAGATGAAGATGATGCTTACTCCGATGTGCGAGAACGGCCAAGAGCCGATAGGTTCGATGGGTTTCGATGCGCCATTGGCGGTTTTGTCGGACAAGCCGCAGCTTCTGTTTAACTATTTCAAGCAGTTATTCGCGCAGGTTACCAACCCGCCGATCGATCCGTACAGGGAATCCCTCGTGATGTCCCTGATGACATGGATCGGCAAAAAGCGCAATCTTCTGGATGAAACCGCCGAACATTGCAGCCAGCTTAAACTGCCGCATCCGATATTAAGTTTTGACGATATAGAAACAATAAATAATTCTTCAAATCCCGATTTAAAGTC
>JBJKSS010000295.1:0-9477 GCA_046703745.1 Spirochaetota bacterium | reverse complement strand
CTTCTTCCGTCAGTGTAGGCAAAAAATACATAATACTTGTTTTTTTCCAGTGAATAAACTATGGGTTTGTTCCCAGAATCATCCGGCATGTAATAATATGTGCCTTTTTTCTTTTGGCTGGGAAATTGCCAGAAGCAGCTGTAGTCACCGGCCGGCATAGAAACAAATGTTGAAATGAAATCCTTTGCCAGATTATCAACATAGGCATTGTCCTTTGGGGACTCTTCTCCTGACCATTTTGCACCGATTTCCATTCTCGGAAGATCGGAATCCGTACCATTTAAAAAACAAACCTTGGGATCGTTGTTGTTCTGTTCGCTTAATTCCAGATAATGCGGTGCTCCTTCCGAATCAATCAGGATGCAGTAATTTTTTCCGGCTTCGACCCCGCATGTGATGGTGTTGTTCTTGTCATCTATCCAGTAGAAAAATTTTTTATCGGAAGACTTCCTGAAGTATAATTTGTAATCTCCGAATTCGGTAACCTTAACCATTACAGTTGTGTTAAAAGGATCTATATCCTTTGATAAAAATACGTAGTTATTTTCATCACCCAGCCGCACAACAACGCTTTCGGAATAGATATTTACAAAAAAAACTTTGGCTTCATTGCCCGATTGACTTTTCCTTTGCTGACTAAAACTTAAGCCGGTTATCAGAAATAAAGAAATGAAAACAATTAAAATTTTTTTTGTCATTTTTTGCCTCCGGTTTATAATTTATAACGTAAATTATAAATACTAACCGGAAGTTGTTCAAGAAATTAAGGAAAATAATTAAATTTTAAATATTTTTTTGATCAATGCAAAAAATGTCTTTTACCGGTAAAAACCATGGGTACACCGAGTTCATTGCAGGCATTTATTGAATCCTGATCCCTTATCGAACCTCCCGGCTGGATGATGGCCTTGATGCCCTTTAATGCGGCGAGCCTCACGGTGTCATCCATCGGGAAATATGCGTCACTCGCCATAACAGCGTTCATGGCCTTTTCACCGGCCCAGTCAAGAGCGATTTTTGCTGCTGTGACACGGTTCATCTGGCCCGCTCCCACCCCCAGGAGCATTTTGTTTTTTACTATGACTATTGCATTGGATTTTACATGCTTGACCAGTGTTTGGGCATATTTAAGGTCCTCAATCTGTTCGGCTGTCGGTTTCATGCCGGTCACACAGTTTAACTCTTCGTTAAACGAATTGCTGTCATCCTTTGTCTGTAGAATGAATCCGTTCAAAACCCTTTTTGCGTCAAAAAATGTTTTTTCATTAAAGATGCCGGTTTTCCATTTTTTGTATTCCATGAGAATCAGATTCTTGCGTTTTGAGAGAATTTCAACTGCCTCGCTGTCATAACTTTCGGCTATTATTATTTCAAGGAATATTCCTGAAAGTATTTTTGCAGTTTCGATTTTTAATTCGCCCCTGAATGCAACAATGCCGCCGAAAATCGAAACACTGTCGCTTTCATAACTTGCTATGAATGAATCATGCGTGTTGCCTTTACTTGCCGCACCGCACGGATTGGAATGCTTGATTACGGTACATGAATAATCAGGAAGATCGGAAAGTATCCTTATGGCTGCCGATATATCCTGGATATTATTATAAGATAGTTCCTTGCCATGTATTTTGCCTTCCCTGAAAAAAAGTGAAAGATTGTTTTCGTCACTGCCCGGGATGGAGTAGTATGCGGCGCTTTGATGCGGATTTTCTCCATAACGCAGGTCGTTTTCCTTTGCAAGCGGGATAGTTAATTTATCATCGAAATTATGGTCCGGCATAAGAGTCCGCGATATCAGGGAATCATAATAAGCCGTGGTTTTAAAAACTTCAACAGCCATTTTGAGGCGTGTCGCTTCGGTAATTCCGCCGTCTTCAATTTCTTTCATAATTGATTCGTAAAATTCCGGGGAAGGGACGGGGCAGACATATTTATAATTTTTACTGGCTGACCGGAGCATCGTGGGACCGCCAATATCGATCATTTCAATGAGTTTATCCAGTGATTTTTCTCCGCTTCTTACAAGGCTTTCAAAAGGATAGAGATTGACAACTACAAGGTCAATTGTTTTTATGCCAAGCGCATCGGATTCCCTGTCACGCTTGCTCAAAATACCCCCATGAATAAGCGGATGAAGAGTTTTAACCCTGCCGCCGAAAAATTCTTTCAGGCCGGTGAAATCTTCTATTTTTGTGCATTTTATGCCGTCTTTTTCCAGTGCATCACAGGTGCCTCCTGTTGATAAAATTTCAACACCTTTTCCTGTCAGGAACTTTGTAAAATCGGACAATTTATCCTTGAAATAAACACTGATCAATGCTCTTTTAACGATTAATTTTGACATCCGTTACTCCTTTTAAGTATAAATTATTTTTATACGTGTTCCCGCCGCTTCCATATTGCTGATTAATTTAAGAAATTGTTTTAATATTTTTTATTCGAAATCAATAATTTAAAATTATAACAAACGATGCCGGGGCGAAAAACCGCCAGAAAAATATAATATTTGAGAATATTGCCGTATTATAACAATTTTTTTGATTTTTTTGAATATATTTTTTACACAATTTGCGGGTCAATTGCTTTATCCGTATATTTTAACATCTTACATTTGACTTATTCAAATAAGTTGTGTATTTTTAGCACGCATAACATTTTAATTGAATTAACCGAGAGACTCGCCGAATTTATGGGAACAAATATCAGATTGAGAATTTTACTTGTCATAATTGTTTTGATAAGCAGTGCAATATCAGTGAGGGTTTTCTTTCTTTCTTTTCAAAAACCCGAAGATTATACAATTTTAAATGTAAATGATTACAATGTCAAAAGGGGTGACATTTTTGACCGTAACGGTATGCTTTTGGCTGTTAGTGACGAACTTCAATCGGTATATGCAAATCCTAAAAATATCAAGACTATTGACAAAACAGCAAACGAGCTGTCAATGATACTAAACATGTCCAGGGCTGATATTTTGAATAAATTGAAAGACAATAAAAATTTCGTCTGGATAAAAAGAAAAATTTCTCCGGCAGAGGCAAAGCTCATTGCCAGGCTCAATCTTCAGGGAATCGGCCTGAAAATGGAATATAAAAGGTTTTACCCGAATAAAATTCTTGCGAGCCATATACTGGGATTCTGCAACATTGATTCTCACGGCATGGAAGGCATAGAAAAATCAATGGATAAATATCTGTACCCTGATGTTTCAGGATTGAGCAGCAATTCATTCGGCAAAAAAAACATAAATGGTTCCAACATAATACTGACCATTGATGCGAATATACAGGCCGCTGCCGAGAAGGCTTTAAAGGAAGCGCTTATAAATGAAAATGCGGATTATGTAAGCATGATTTTGCTCGACGGCAAAACAGGAGAGGTGCTTTCAATGGCCAATGCGCCGGATTTCGACCCGAACAATTACGAGGAATTCAACCAGATAATTTTCAGGAACAGTTCGATATTCGATCAGTTCGAGCCGGGTTCCATTATGAAAGTATTTACCATAGCAAGCCTCCTGGATTTGAAAAGATTAGACAAATCGGATCATTTTTTTTGCCCCGGCTATTACACGAAAGACGGCATTACGGTAGAGGACACTGGAAAGCACGGGATGGTAAACTATTACAGCATAATCAAATATTCCTGCAATACAGGGATGCTCAAGGCTGCAGAAAGAATAAGGCCCTACGAGTTTTTCAATTACCTGAAGGCATTCGGGTTCAGCACCCGTACGAATGTCGAGCTTCCGGGTGAACAGCCTGGGATGCTGCGTGACCTTAAAGATTGGACCGAAAGATCCATGATGGCTTTGCCCATCGGACAGGAAATCAGTGTCAATGCACTGCAGGTTGCAAGGGCCGCCTCCGTTTTTATAAATGACGGTGTTATGGTTGATCCTTTTATCGTTAAAAAAATTTTCAATGATGACAATAAACTGATTTATTCGGGTAAGCGCAGGGAAGTGAGGCGTGTGATTGCGCCGGGGGTTTCCCAAAAAATTATCGATGCCATGAAAACCTCAACCGAACCCGGTGGGACCAATTCAAGGTTAAATGTCGAAGGCCTGTCGTTCGCCGCAAAGTCGGGAACCGGGCAGATTTATGATTATGAGGCAGGGAGATATTCAAGTTCCGAGTTTACCTCATCACTTTTGGTTATTTTTCCGGCTGATAAACCGCGATATATATTATACACTGTTTTTCAGAAACCGCGGGGCAGAATTTATTGGGGCGGCGTAATAGGATCCAGGCTCGTAAATGAATTTCTGGGAATGCTCACAGGTTATTTCGATATGGGCAGGAAAGATGATATTTATTTTAACGGCAATGATATAAAAATAAACGACAGATACAAACAATTTGACAAGATACCGCAGTATATGCCGGATTTAACGGGTTTAGATGCAGGTGAGATTATAAGAATATTCAAGAAAACCGGTATAAAAATCAATGTATATGGTTCGGGAACAGTATCAACACAATCGCCGGTTCCGGGTGAGGCGCTTGACAAATCAAGCATTATAAAATTGTATCTTAAGTAATGTTATCAGAATTTTCATAGATTTGGGTGAATTTATCTGGGAAATATTCCTGTAAAATGTTTCTATGAGTGGTTTTAACCTTGTTCCAGCATTCTTCGGAAAAATCTTCTTCACTGGCAAATGTTTCGGGATTAATGGGGCTGTTAAACTGCAAAACGACATTCTTGAACGGCTTTAAATA
This sequence comes from Spirochaetota bacterium, assembly GCA_046703745.1. Taxonomy (GTDB): domain Bacteria; phylum Spirochaetota; class GWE2-31-10; order GWE2-31-10; family JAFGQB01; genus CAZHHK01. Next base: position 4,750 of record JBJKSS010000295.1, on the reverse strand, counting down.
AAGCCTGTTCCTGGGCAGTATGTCACGGGTTCCTTCCAATGCGGTTGGAATTACAGGGATTTTCAATTTATAGCATAATTTTATTATTGCCTTATTTGCCCTTAAAAGTCTTCCGTCCCTGCTTCTGGTGCCTTCAGGAAAAAGGAAGATTGAAACATTGAGCCTGAAAAGCCTGATTATTTCCTTGATTATTGCGATCCGCGAGGCCTGCTTTTTTCTGTCCAAAAAAATCGCCCCGCCTGAATAGATTATCAAAAGTCCGATTAAGGGAATGTATTTTACTTCTTTTTTCGAAACGCCGCAGGCCTTTGTGTACCCGTAAAAAACCGGTATGTCAACCCATGACTGATGATTGCATATATACAGGCTTCTTCGTTTAATATCGATGTTTTCCTTACCTATTACTTTCAGTTTGACGAAAAGGAATACTTTCAGGAAGAGAAATATCCATGGCATGGCCACAATATTGCAGAAAATATTCAATCTTTTGTGAAGTGGAATAAATAAAACCCACCAGCATGTCAAAATGAAAAAAAGTGACATTAAAAAAGTCAACAAAGCCGCAATAGTCGAATACAGGAAATAAATAATAATCATCAATGCACCTGGTTAATTAGCTTTTTTAATATTTAGTAATTCAACATCAAGAAAAATATTTTCTTTCGGTGGAATGACAGGAGGTTTGCCGTTTTCACCGAATGCCAGATAGTAAGGTAAAAAGAACAGCCTTTTTTCACCTACCTGCATCATCTGAAGACCTTCATCCAAACCGGGAAACAAATTGCCTGTTCCGACAGAAACTTCAATCGGTTTGTTGTTTTGGGAAGTGCTCAAGAATTTTACACCTTCTTCAAGAAAGCCTTCAACATTTATGACAACCGTATCTCCGGGTTTTGGTTTTGCACCGTAACCTTTTTTCCAAATATGATATTTCAAACCGCTGTCTGTAACTGTAAATTGAGATTCATCGACACCGATTTCCTTAAGGAACAATTGCGCCCTTACTTTTTTGTCTTCTTCATATTTTTTTAATTTTTCATCATTCAGGGCGAATGCTTTTGCCGCATCAAATTCCCTGGCAGCCTTGCCAACCCTGACTATTTTGATCGTTTTTATGTAAACATCCTTGTAGGGCTTGTCATTTTCATCGACTTTTACCTCCCCGATTTTAAGAAGGGTTTTCAAACTGTCCTCGCCGATAACCTTGCCAAATACGGTATGCCTGCCGTCAAGGAAAGGGGCCGGTTTTAACGTAATAAAAAATTGCGAGCCATTGGTATTCGGCCCGGAATTTGCCATTGACAAAACTCCTATGGAATCGTGTTTTAAGGATTTGTCAAACTCATCAACGAAGGTGTAACCGGGACCGCCAGTTCCATCGCCTTTCGGACAGCCGCCCTGGATGATAAAATCCTTTACTACACGATGAAAAATCAGGCCGTTATAAAATTTCCCCTTGACCTTCTGATTGGTTTTTATATCGGTGTATTCCCTGGTGCCTTCGGCAAGCCCTATAAAATTCCCGACGGTTACGGGAGTCTTGTCATAATAAAGCTTACAGGTCATATTGCCCATGCTTGTTTTTATAATGGCATAAATGCCGTCTTCCTTGATATCGGATGAACATCCGAGGACAAATAAAATTAATGAAATAATCAAAAAAAGGACATTAAATCTTTTCATATTTTAACCTTGTATTAAAAATTTCTCGCAAAAAAAATTGATAATATAACCAACGCGGACAATGATTTTTCAATCAAAAATTTAAAAATAATTATTTAATTTTTAAAGAAAATCAATTATATATGTCTATAACATATATTTATTGCATGAAAAAGTCAATGATTTTGATTTAATGTTGTTGATTTTTAACATTTACTTTACATAAGGTTAAGAATCATTTTACAGGATGTTCTGAATACTTCATGATGATATTAATTAAAATTATTGCTTTTTTCAATATTTTATTGAAAAATCATAAAAACTTTTATAAAATTTAGTGAATATTTTTATTGAATTAATAAGTTTATTTTTTCGGATTAATTTGCTTTATCAGGGAGATTCATGCTGAATTTTTTAATAATTTTGCAAATGCCTTTAATTTTGATTGGTGTTGTTTTTATCTGGATTTTTTTTAAAACCCGGGAATTCAATAAAATTATATCTGTGATTTCCTTCAACTATATTTTATTTTTATTTTACATCCTGCTGATAGACAGGTTTGAAGGCTATAAAATATTCATACTGATTTCCATGGCAGCGGTCTTTTTTTTGTCATGCATTTATATTCTGACAGGTTTTTCTTTAAAATTCGAAAGGATTTTAAATGCATTCAGGGATTTGTCCGAGAAAAAACTGAACGCTGCATATAAACTGAAAATGTCAGGAAATTTTAAAAAACTTGTAATTTTTCACGATAAAATCTGGAATGATTTAACTTCAGTGATTAAAACTGTCGATGCTTTTTCAAAAGATCTTTCATCTATAATGACAAAGCTTACAAGCACTTCAGAAGATGTAAAAAACGGTATTGCGGTACAGGAAGCCATTACGAATAATTTTAATACCTCTCTGGATATTCTGGGCAAATCAATAGAAACCGGTGCCAGGGGGCTCGATGAAACCCGTGTCATGTTCAAGAATAATTCCGATAATTTCAATATTCTTTTTGACAGGATCAATACCATATTCGTAAAGAATCAGGAAATGCAGAAAGAAAACAAGAATATGGAAAAATTTTCCATATCGGCAATACAGTTTTCACTGGATTTGAATGAAATAACAAAAAATGGAACCAATAAAATCGACAAGATAATAGGATTTATAGAAGATTTTGTAAAGTCCGTCAAAAAGATAGTTGAAATGATTAATTTGATTAAAAAAATTTCTCATCAAACCAACATGCTTGCCATAAATGCATCTATAGAGGCCGCACATGCCGGGCAGAAAGGGCAGGGCTTTGCGGTTGTCGCCGATGAAATTCGTATTTTATCCGAATCCTCGTCTGAGGTAACAAAAAAAATAAATGACATAGTGCAGGTAATTTCAAAAGAGCTTGAAGTCGACCAGACTTATTCAAAAAGCGCCAAGGAAGGCATCGAGTCGATCAACCAGGCATTCAGCAAGAATATTAATTTTATTAATTTGCTTGCCGACAGCATAAACCAGCAGATTGACAGTGTCGATGAAATGAAGGTGTTTATAGAAAAAATTCATGAATTGTCCAAAAACATAAAGGATTCCAACGACATACAGCAGAAAACTACGCAGGAAATATACGAAGCAACCGAAACCCTGAATTCCCAGTCGTTTCTGATCACCCAGCTTGTTGTCCAGCAAAAATCAACCCTGGAAAATATAATAAATTCTCTTGACGTCTTGAATGAAATCATCAAGGACACGAACAGCTATACCCTGTCACTGCCCAATTTGATAAAGTCCTACAGGGATAATTTAAGCAAATAATTTTTGGCCATTTTTTTGAAAATAGCAACAGATAAAAATTACAACTTTTCTGTTTTTTCAATCAGGGATGTACTTCTTTGGTAAATCCCTTCTTCATCAAACATTAATTTTGACAAAATGTTTTTCCTTGTATCATGTTCGATGAATTCATCAGGCAAATTTATGGAATCAAAAAATATCTTTTTATCCAGATTGACCAGCCCTGATGCAATCTCTTCAGAAACCGAACCCGAAAAGACATTTTCTTCGATCACGATTATCGATTTATACCTGATTAGTTCATTTGATAAACCGGCTGAATCGAGTGGTTTTAAAATCCGTATATAAATCAGGCCTGTACTGATTTTTTCTTTTTCCAGTCTGTCAATAACTTTTTTTGCTTCATTCACAAAAGGTCCGATTATAATAATAAGCAAGTCACACCCGGTTTTCAGAATCAGGTACGGGTTGTCTTTTACGGGAGGGTGAAAATCATCAAGTTGTGACACCAGTGCAGCCGCCCTCGGATACCTTATTGCGGCAGGCTGGTTTAAATCATATGAATAATCCATCATTAATTTTAATTCGGTGGCATCACATGGGGCCATCAATGTCAGATTTGGCAGCATTTTCAGATAGGTAATATCAAACTGTCCCTGATGGGTCTCGCCATCGGTGCCCACAACTCCGGCCCTGTCCACGGCAAATATCACAGGGGATTTGCTGATGCATATATCCTGCATCAATTGATCGATCGCCCTCTGTAAAAAAGTCGAATAAATTGCAAGAACAGGTTTTAATCCGCCGTAAGCAAGTGATGCACTGAAAGTCACTGCATGCTGCTCGGCTATCCCTACATCGAAAAACCTGTCGGGATAATTCAGCCTGAACATGCTCAATCCGGTCCCGGCTTCCATGGCTGCCGTAACTGCTGCCAGATTGTTGTACATTCTTCCCATCTTTACCATTTTATCGCCAAAAATTTCGGTGAATGATTTTTCGTCATTGACCTCTACCTTGCCGGAAGCCATAAGGTTAGGTGTGACGCCGTGAAATGCCGTCGGATCGCATTCTGCAAAGGGGAAACCTTTACCCTTGACAGTTTTAATATGAAGCAGCACAGGGTGCTTGATGTTTCTTTTTACTTTTTTAAGGATGTAAATCAGTTCGTTTATGTCATGGCCGTTTATCGGACCAATATATTCAAAACCGAGGTTTGTAAAAACATTTTCGTATTCCACAAGATATTTGAAAACGCGTTTAAAATTGTTTAAAACCCTCAGTGTTGCCCTGTTCGGGCCCGATG
>JBJKSS010000294.1:0-7664 GCA_046703745.1 Spirochaetota bacterium | reverse complement strand
CCACAGCCTGGATATATTGAAGAATGACAAAAATTTCTTCGATGTTGTGAGGCTGTTGTTTATCCTTTTTATGACTTCGATCCTTATTTTTTCGATTTTTTCTCCGGAAACCTCGAGCCCGTTTTTTTCCCTGAAAAGCGCCTTCTGGTACAACCCGGTTATCTCCGTCAGATCGGTTACCCCTTCATCAGAAATCCTCTTTGAATATTCCAATATTGTTTCCCCCGGATTCAGAGAATAGCCGACGTCCATAAGTTTGCCGAGAATATGCCGGTAAAGATAAATGGTTTTCTTCCTTAAATCATTCCCAAGATAATAACGGATAATATAATAATTCTTTTTTATATATATCAAGAAAAGTAAGACAAGGAAGATCAGGATAAATCCTGCCAGCCCGATGATCCTGAGAGAGTGAACGAAATTATATTTAATGTCATTGAGGATCGTCAATATATCCTTCTGCTTTGTTATGTCCTTCATTTTATCCCTGTTTTTCAGTATCTCTTCTATGAGATTGTCACGCTCTTCCTTGTTGCCCGTGAAAATCTGGTATTTTTCCCCGGGTGCGAATCTTGAAGACGTCGGATCGAATGTAACCCATCCGAAATTGTCAAAATATACTTCAACCCATGCGTGACCGTGAAGGGACCTCACGTCATAAAAATTCAAAGTTTTATTCTTCATGTCAGGAGCGAACCCGACCACGACTCTCGAGGCAATGCCTTCGGAGCGCAGCATGAGTGTCATTGCGAATGCAAAGTACGAACAATAACCTTTTTTCGAATCCTTCAGGAAATACTCAAGCTGGTTCCCCTTTTTTGCAAGCCCAGGTTTAAGGGAATAATAATAGTTTTCCCTTAAATAATTCTGTATCTCTATCGCCTTGTCATAGGGACTTGTAAGCCCTTCAGTGATTGAGTCGGCAAGCTCCTTGATATAGGCATCATCCTTGCCTCCGCCCCAGTTTAAAAGAAGCTTTTTCCTGCCCGGATTGAGGTTTTTTAAATATTCATCCTGCACGGGATTAAGATAGTAAAGCTCCTCGTAATTCAGGTCAAGAATATTCGAATATGACTTGTATATCTGTTTGTACGGCGAGCCCGGCCAGTTGGTTACCGGAACGATCTTTGTTATCAGGTCAGACCCCATCAATGAAGTCGGATCGATATTTATAAGATAAAGGGTTTCTATGACATTCGTCCTTCCGGTATAATGCGGCCTGTCCTTAAGCTCCCACATGTACCCAGACAGGTAAACCGGCGGCGACATTGGGTCGGCAAAATTATCCGTAACCTTGAACCTGCCTTCGCCGTTGTATTCTTCAAGTGCGAATCTTTTAAGGTATATCTGCCTGTTCCATCCCTCGTTTATCCTTTTTTGTGTTTCATCCTTCACACCCTGAAGCTCGAGGATCAAAACCCTGTCATCGCTCTGCTTTATCTCATCACGAAGCTCGAGGTAATTTGAAAAATCAAACTGGAAAAGGTTTTGCTGGAACAGGCTCGAATTGCCCTTGTTCTTTTCCTTAATGTGCTCCGGCAGGATGAAGAAAAACAATGAAAACGCCAGAACCAAAATAAGGACGAAAAAAAGGTAAATATCCTTCCTTTCAAGCTTCCTGTCGATTTTATTCTGGTAAAATATGATTATCCTGAAAAGAATGCATGCCGTAATAAACAAAGAAAAAAGGGACAGATTGAAATAATTGCTAAAAATCGTTTTCTGGATCGAATCCTTGAAAGTAAGGCTTATAAAAAACATGCCGGTAATGACAACCGATGAGATCACAAACCCGCCGGCATTGTTTTTTTTAACCCTTGCCGCATCGAACAGGAAATAAAACAGGATGAACAGCAATGCAATCAGCGTATCCCTGCTGAATAAATAAGGCATTTTGTCTGTTATTATATTATACCCGTTTGAAGGAGATGTTAAGAGGGAAAACAGGGCTATTAAAAATTTTACTCCGAGAAAAAATGCGGCGATCAGTATGAACCTGACGAATATCCTTACATTTCTTAAAGAAAGATAATAATCGAATGCAAACGCCCCGATCAATAAAAGACTGCCGATAACAGGGTTGTAAAATCCCCTGAATTGCCCGGGAATCAATAAGTACAATGAAAGATAGAGGATTAATGTGAGGACAATATATATAAAATTGTTTTTCAGCTTATTATTTTTTATTGAAACATTCATCATCTATCCTGTAAATTTTCAATTCGATTTTTTTTGCCCTTGAAATATCGGCAATATTGCCAAGGCTGATTTCCCTGTTCTTTTTGTTTCTCGCCAGGTTAATTCTGTAAAAAATGTCTTTCAAAAGTCCGTCATTATTGTCTATGAATACACCATATTTTAACGGGTCTTTGTTCCCGTAGTTTTTTATGTAACAACTGATCGAACAATAGTTATTTTTCAAGAGCCCCTTTTCAAGCAGCCTTGAATATTCTTCGTAAGAGGCAAAGACGACCGGCTTCTGCTTTAAATTCAGTTTTTCATGGGCAAAAGGCTTGCATGACATGTTGATTATTTTGTTGAATTCCTTTTCAGAATTATCCTCTATCGATAAAAATCCCCCATTAATCGGACTTATCACACGGATTTCAAAACCGAATTTAAGAAAAAAATTGACCGTTGTCAAAAACAGGGAGGAAATATATTCATACTCGTAAATGTTTGAAGAATACGGTGCGAAAAGCATGGTAATTCTCCCGATTTTCGGCGGAATCTTCTCGACTTCCCTTACATGCAGTTCACCGCTATGAGCGAATATTTTCCAGTTGATCCTTCTCGTATCATCGCCCGGGTAATATTTCCTGTTTTCAAAAAAATCGGTGGAGTTTTCCTTTGCAACGGACTGAATAATTTCCTCACCACCCTTATCCAGGAAAAACGGAATTTCTTTATAATCCATGAAGAAAGGATAAACATCGGCCCTGCATTCAAAATTAATCCTGAGTTTAAAATTTGTAAAGCCGAAAATATCACGGAACACAAAATTGAAATCCTTAAGCATAAACTCGCCGTGCCTGGTAAATGCCGGGCTTATGAAAAAAACATTCTTCCCCTTATAATTGACCGGCAAAATACATTGATCGATCAGGTTGTGATTCTCAAAAACGGAATACTCCAACAAAAAAAACACCCCGGGAAAAGACATTGGCAAGTTATTACCTGTGACATTCACTTCTGATCGCTTGAGCGGATGGAGCAGTTGATAAGAATAAGCGGCAAGCTCTATGGGTTTCTTCCTGTAATAAACAAATATTACAAGATAGTAAGCCAGCAATAAAATAAAAATAAAAATCGTGCTTGCAGAAATAAAAAGCAGGAAAAGATTTTTCAAGAATGTACCGGCCAGAAACACAACAATTGCCGATATAAACATGATCGACCCGGAGGGTTTCAACGATCTTAATATCAATAAAGAAATTAAACCTGCTGCTGAAAATGATAAAATAACGACACTGCTTGCCTGTATATTAAATGAACTCATCACTTTAATCTCAATTAATTAATTATAATTCATTGTATACAACATTAATGCCGGTGTCAAATTTATTAATTGCAATTTACATAATACAAGGAACAAAAAAGAGGCTTTTAAAGCCTCTCATATAATTATTTATAAAAACTTAATATACAACTTGAACATCCCAGATTTTAAGTAAAATACTGTCATAGGGCTGACCCACGGTTTGAAATGAAATCTGGTTGATAAACGCAGTATTAAAAGCTGATTTAGCACCCCAGCCTTCCTGGGTCAATTGATTAAACATAATAACTACTTCTGTAGGTGCGCTGGAAGCCTTGAAGATTTTACCGAAATAATCAAAATCTTTAATATTATCCGTTTCAATCCGGCATCGATATTGTTTTTGATCACCCATGACCATAAATTTAATACCTTTTGCCTTTTTTAATTTTGGCAGTACAGAACCCGCAACTTTAAATCCCATTCCTAAAAACCCGTATGAAAAATCTGTAGTAACCTTCCCGGAAAGTACAGCAACCTGTTTCTCTACGCCCCCGATGGTTTCTTTAATAAAATTAAATGCCGTTGTCTCTTTACCATTAATAATTATTTTTGATTTCCCCTTATTCCCGGCATCATTATAATAATACCAATCACCGGTTAATTCTTGAGAAAATGCCAATAAATTTAAACTAAACATGGCTATTAAAATAACAACTAATATTTTACTGATCTTAATCATTTAGTAAACCTCCTGATAATATTTTTTCCATAAACAATAAACTAAACAGTGTGTCAAAGTCAAGTGATTTAATTTGCTTAGGGTGTAATTTCATGTTTTCTGTTTAAAATGACCCCATGTCCGTCATGATTTTACAGCCCGCCTCGATAATATTCATCGACAAGGCGGCGCCGGTTCCTTCTCCCAGCCTCATGTTGAGATCAAGTATTGGTTTTAATCCTAAAAACTCCAGAGCCTTCATCTGTCCCGCCTCTACCGATTTGTGCCCGGCAAACATATAATCCTTTACAGCATTGTTCAAAGCATATGCAATCAGGGCGCCGGCAGATGAAATTATCCCGTCAATGACCACAGGAACCTTATAATAGGATGCGGCGAGGATTGTCCCCGCGATACCGCCGATTTCAAGGCCTCCTATTTTTTGAAGGACATCCAGACCATTTGATTTGTCGGGTTTATGGAGGGACAGAGCTTGCCTGATTATCTCGATTTTCCCCTTCAATCTCTCATCGTCAATCCCTGTGCCTCTTCCAGTTACCGTTTCAGGGGAATTACCCGTGATGCAGGCAATAATGGCACTGGAGCTGGTCGTGTTCCCTATGCCCATGTCGCCGGTGCCAACAAGATCGGGTTTCTTGGTCTTGTATATTTCTTCAAAAGCATCGATCCCGGCCTGAATGGAGGCCGCCGCCTCTTCCGGGGACAGAGCTGAGGTTTTAAGGAAATTATTCGTACCCTTTTTAACCTTTTTGATCATGAGGCCTGCCTGCTTTTCAAAATCAAAATTCACCCCTGCATCGACAACGGTTATGTCGATATTATTTTGCTTGCAGAATACGTTTATTGCAGCCTTGCCTTCCAGGAAGGTTTTTACCATCATCGGGGTGATCTCTGCCGGATATGCGGATACGCCCTCGATTGTGATGCCGTGATCCCCTGCGAATACAAGCATTGCCCTGTTTTTTATAACGGGGTCAAGGCTGTTTTGTATCACGCACATTTTCAGTGCGATGTCCTCGATAGTGCCAAGTGATCCCGGAGGTTTCAGCTTGTTGTCCATCTTCTTTTTTGCCTGTTCCAGTATACTGTTGCCAGGCCTTTCAATTTTACCAATCAATTCAAATAATTCCATTTTTACCTTCTTTTTAAGGACTGTCTATGGAAACAAGGGGTTGTAACCCCTTGTTTCCAACTGTCCCGAAATATTTATTTAAAATTTTACCTGACTCCATCAGGTTTTTTTTGTTAAAAACTTCTATAATCAGCGATTTCCTGTAGGTTTTTAAAAATCCCATTATATGATCCAGATCATCTTTTTTTATCTTTTTCAAACTCAGGTGATCCTTTTTCCCCCTGAATCCATGGAGATGGATTTCCTTTATCTTTGAGCCGAATACTCTGACAAAATCATCAAAGTTGAGGTTCGAAACAAAGAGGTGTCCTATGTCCATGCAAATATTGAATCCGTGTTCGAAAATAAGATCACTGAAATAGGAAAGATCATAAGCTGTATTCTCAATGAGAATTTTTTCATGGCAAGATGCAAATTTGCTTTTGATTTTTTGGAGAATCAAGTCGAATTTCTCGCGATTTTCCGAGTTTAATTCTACAACCTTATATTTAAAGTTGTCCGAATAATCGATGTGCAGGATGTATTCATCGGCACCAAGGCACGAAGTCCTGTCAAGAATGAAACCGATTACGTTAAGCGATTTTTCAACATTGCCCGGAGAATCGTCCATGAGGTTAAGGTCAATGGGAAGATGGATCGTATATTCTATGCCGGAGCTTTTTCTTATATCATTCAGCCGCTTGAGATAATCATCGTTTATCAACTCATCAAGATAATTCTTCCCGAATAAAAGAAGCTGCACCTTTGAAACCCTGGTTTTCAGGTATTCGATATTTGCAATGAGATTGTCCTTTTTTGCGTTAATTATATAAGAAGTTGTGCCCACCTTAAACGGGAAAATACCATTCAGCAGGGGCATAGAGCGAACCGTCCGTTTAAAATGATGATCACGTAAATCAGGATCAATTCACTTATTTCAGAGGAAGCGCCCAGCACGTCCCCTGTTATTCCCCCAATCTTGCCGTATGAATAAAATTTGAAAGTCAAATAAAAAATAATAGTTACTGCCGACATTGCAAGAATCATAATCAGGCTGTGAATCAAAAAAGCCTTCCCTGCGAAAAGCAAGAATCCGGCAATTATGGAAATGAAAATCATGCATGATGCGAGGAATGCAGCAAGACCGATCTTGCCGACAATGAGCGATGCTGTGCCTTTCTCCCGCGGATACTTCGATTTGAATGCAAGCAGCATCATAATAAACCTTGAAAAAACCGGGATTATTACAAGATAAACCGCCAAATCATTCTCCAGAAGCAAATAAAACAGGCCGAGGTATTTGAAGAGAAAAAACAGGATCGCACCGCCCAGTGCAAAACTGCCCACGCTGGAATCCTTCATGATCCTCAGTCTTTCATCCCGCGGTTTGTTTGCCAGGAATCCGTCCAGGAGGTCGCACAACCCGTCAAAGTGGAAAAAATTATTAAATATAAAGGGAAGCGCTAAAATTATCCCGGCCTTGAATAAATCCGGAATACAAAAAAAAATAATGAGGATGTTAGTGTAAAAAAGGACAAACCCATAGACCAGGCCGATCAGTGGAAAATATACAACCGCGTTTGTAATGTCGACTTGCCTGTATTCGATTTTTTTAACACCCGGCAGATTGAATTTCGTAAGCATCGTGAGAGAGGCAAAAAAAGGATAAAAAATGTTTTTTAGAAAATCTTTCATTTATTTAACCCTCTGCGGTATGCCGGAGATGAGGAAAAAAAACGCAGCACTGTCCCCGGCAAGCCGCTGATTTATCCTTCCGTGCACATCCCTGTAAAGCCTTGAAACGCTGTTGTCAGGCACAAGCCCAAGCCCCAGTTCATTCGAAACGATTATAAGGGTTTTATCAGCCTCGCTCTGAATGCTTAAAATGTCGGCTTCATCCTTTTTCTTCAATAAGTCATCAAATTTGCCGGAGTTTTTTCCGACGGGATCGATGAAACCCGCCGTGAACTTATCGATAATTTTAACAGCCTGCCTTTCAATGGCATCCGCCTTGTTTCCATTGAAGATGTTGCCGAGCCATGTCGTGATGCAGTCCAGGAGAAAAACATTGTGATTGTTTAAAGCATCGCCGATTGCCCTGTCTATGTTGACCGGCTCCTCGTAGGTTTTGAAGCAATCGCTCCTCGTTTCCCTGTGAATACAAATCCGCTTTTTAAACTCCTCGTCAAAAGGCACTCCGGTTGCGATGTATGCTATGTCCCTTTTATTTTCATAAAGGCTGTTTAGTCTCACGGCGAGTTTTTCCGCAAAGCCGGATTTACCCGAGCGCGCACCGCCCGTTACGAGTATCATTTTATTCATGCTCTGTCCCT
>JBJKSS010000293.1:0-2849 GCA_046703745.1 Spirochaetota bacterium | reverse complement strand
CTATATGGCAGTCAAAAATGATGTCTTCCGTCGATATGCCCCAGACATGGACATGGTGAATATCGATTATGTTAAGCTTGTCATCCGATTTGAGCCTTGAGACAATTTGGTCTATATCGATGTTTTTAGGAGTACCCTGCATTAAAATGTTTATGGATTCAAAGAATATCGAGAAACTGCCCCTTATGATGTAGACGGCAATCAGGATCGATAATACCGGGTCGAGAATGAAAAATTTTGGGAAAACAAGAAGGAACAATGCCGTTAATAAAACTGCAACCGATGATATGGCATCACCCAGCAGGTGGAGGAACGCACTTTTTATGTTGAGATTTGACTTTGAGTACTTTAGCAGGAGGAATATGGACAATCCGTTGCCTGCAAGCCCGATGATGCTTACTATCAGCATGATTATTACATTTACCGGCTGCGGGTGCAGGAATCTTTTTACCGCCTCATAAACAATGTAGACGCAGGCTCCGAGCAGTGTTATGATGTTAAAAAGTGCGGCGAGTATCTCCGCCCTTTTATATCCGAACGTGCGGCTCGAATCCTTTTCCCTTTTGGAAACCACAACTGCAATGTATGAGATAACCAGCGAGAATACATCCGAGAGGTTGTGGAAAGCGTCAGAGAGAAGGGCGAGACTGCCTGATAAAAGGCCGCCTGCAATTTCGGATGCCGTAATGATGATGTTTAGCAGGATTGACAGGCCGATTTTGTTTTCATTTATTTCGTGATGATGGCTGTGACTGCTGTGATCATGCATATTGTTTTATTTTCCCGAATTAATATATTCGATCATTTTGTCCCTGATCGTCGTGAAGATGCTTATCCTTTTTTCATCATTTTCTTCAAGCAGAGTGATCCTTATCCCCTTGAAGCATGAGTAAAATCCGGTCAGCGGCACAACAACAATGCCGGTGCATCCCAGGAGATAATAGACAAATCTTTTATCGTTTTCTACATTTTTTGCGGAGCATAATTCTTCAATGCGCCTTTTGATATCCGGATTGGATATCGGCAGGGTCTGATTGCCGGTTAATAATTTTTCGTCGAACAAAACCGTCATGTAAAACGCGCCTCTCGGCTTTATGGGAATTATCCCCGGACAATTGTCGAAAATTTCGAAAGTTTCTTCTGCCCGTTTCTTATAAATAGCGGTTCTCTGTTTTTTATGATCGGCATATTTGGGGTTGCCGAAAATTTTCGGGATCGACATCTGCGGCAAAGTTGTCGAGCAGACCTCCAGCCTTTTTGCCTTTAATATCGTCTCAACGTATTTCTGGAACTGTTTGTCCCTGTTCTTGTTGTACACTTCCATCCAGCCGCATCTCGATCCGGGCCAGGGAAGCTCCTTGCTTATGCCTCTTAATGCTATGCCGCAGACATTGCCTATCACCTGACAGAGCCTTACCCTCTCGTCGGGGTTGTAGACGATTTCGGAATAAATCTCGTCGCAGATTATATAAAGATCGAGCTCTTCTGCAATCTCGCAGACCCGTTTGAGGATATCGCGCGGTATTACTGCACCGGTCGGGTTGCCGGGATTTAACAGAAGAATGCCGGCTATGGAGTCGTTGTATTTGGCCTTGTTGTAAATTTCTTCAACATCCGGTATCCAGTTTTTCTCCGGAATGAGCCTGTATGTCAGGTGTTCATAACCGGAATGAGCCGCCTCTGCCGAGGAATGGGTGGAATACGCCGGCGTCGGCCCGATCACCCTTGCCTCACGTTTTAAAAACCCGAATATCTTTGCAATCGCGTCACCCAGCCCGTTAAAAAAATAAATATCATCCGGGGTTATCTGTGCCCCGCCTTCTGAATTTGTGAGGTTCGCGATGAATTCCCTGGTCTCCAGGACTCCCTGGGTATTGCAGTAGGCCCATGAGAGGTCGTTGTCTATGAGATTCTTCAGCTCTTCCTTGATCCACGGGGCGATTTTCTCGCCCTTTTCAACAGGGTCGCCGATGTTTTCATAAACCGGCTTAAGTCCGAATTTAGACAATTCCTGTGCAACATTGACTATTTCCCTTATCTCGTAGGTTAAAGAATCTGCTCCGTCCGGTACGATCTGCCTTCTCAAAAGGATTCTCCTTGGTCATTTACCTTGAAATTTTTGATGGTGATTATACCAGAATGGATAAAAAAGACAATTGTTTTTTTGGATCAGGCTTTCAATAGGTTTTGAAATAGCTGTACTGCCAGCGGAACTCTATACCTGTTTCTATAACTATGCAGTAGTACCTGTACCAACCGTTAGAAAAAAAATAATCCTTATCAACAAAGCTGCCGAATTTAACATCCAAGATTCCGCCTATAGTGTAGTTTAACCCGTTGGCATAAACTTTGTCCTGACCTATAAATAAGCTGGGCCCAAGATTGCAGGTATTAAATTTAAAATTACCAAAATAGGTATCTTTAATGGAAGTTCGCCAATTATATGATACAATTTGAAATCCAAAATCGATAATTAATCCAAGCTCGAAGATCAAAAATTTTTTATTTTTAATATTTCCATATTTTATTTCCAGAAGAGCTTTTTCATATATTGCCAGCATGCTGTAGGGAATACCCAATAAGGGGGGTTTTATATAAATTTCCGCACCAAAAATATTTGTTAATCCTATACCAAAACGGTTAGTTAAAAAGAAAGTCCAATTTATCGGTAAAGGAAATTTTAAACATAACAATCCCGTGTTTTGTGGATTAAACATGTTTCCCATAGGGGGTTGTATTATAAAATCAGATGACAGAGGAGAATCTATTTTTTCATCATAAAATGATGTTTGAATGCCCATCATATTTGCCAGCCCGCCGCCGATGTCAAACTCAAAGGCCGAGAGTTT
>JBJKSS010000292.1:0-3181 GCA_046703745.1 Spirochaetota bacterium | reverse complement strand
TCTTAAATATATTTAGAAAAAAACCTTGATATAAAAGAATAAATTAACTAAAATTGCATTCAATCACTTAGGAGAATTTATAAAGCCTGATTTCAGTCATTTTGGTCGATTTCAGACGACATAAGTGATATTCAGTATAGACCGATGTATTCAGGCATTGTGCCGGCATCAAGTTTTATCGAACAGTGAAGGAAGCCGATGTGCCACATGACGTGCCTGAACTGTGCAAGGATCATATCAAATCTTGTTAATTCCATGTCCATGAATTTAATTTTTTCAGCCAATTGGCTGTCATCGAGTGATTCGAGGTAAAGTTCTATATCTTTTCTGATTTTTGAGAAATAATCAAGCAATACTTTTTTTTCTATTATTTCGTTGTTTTCATGTTCTATTTTGTTGAGACCCTCTGTGTGAAAAGACGGATATTCGTAATCTGGGTTATAAATAAAGTTTCTGTCCAGGGAATTCAATTGATGATAAGCCTGTTTCCAGACTAAAAAACCGTTTATCTTTTTATAATAAAAATCATCGCTTATATAATCCAGAGTGGTCTGGATATTTTTTAACAAAACTTTTGTCTGGTTAATAATCAATTCATTCATGGACATAAAAATTCCCTTTTTTGATAACAATCGGCAGAAAAACTATAAATTTAAATATCTGTCAATTTTTTATATTTCAGCGGCCGGCTAATTCCCGTTCTCTTCCCGGAATTTTATGCCGATCGACCTGATTTCATCCAGGGAGTCGAACAGAATTTCAACAAGTTCGGGATCGAATTTTTTTCCGGACAGGTTTTTTATTTCACTCAAGACATCTTTTTCTTCCCAGGCTTCCTTGTACACCCTTTTTGATGAAAGGGCATCGAAGACGTCGGCTAACGCTACTATCCTGCCGTACAGGGGGATTTCCTCTCCTTTTTTCGGGATTGCCTTTCCGTTGATATCGGTTTTCAAAGGCAGCCCTGTTAACGGATCTACATGTCCCGGGTAGCCGGTGCCATCCCAGTTTTCATGGTGATTAAGGGCCACCAAACTGGCTATCTCGTCGAATTCCGACTGATTGTCCAGGAAAAGCTGTGCCCCCTGTATTGTATGATTTTTCATGATCTCATATTCTTCGGCAGTGAGTCTTCCGGGTTTTTTAAGGATCAGGTCGGACACCGCAACCTTGCCGACATCATGAAGCATTGCGGCCATTTTGAGCGAATCGAGCCTGCTCTCGGTTTCTTCGTCGGTAATATTCCTTTTTTTCATCCATTTTTTGTATAATTCCACTGCTATTGATCCGACCCTGTTTACATGCGGCCCGGTTTCCCTTGGATCCCTCAATTTTGACATGTGGATCATTCTCATTAAAAGGGCCCTGGTCATCTGTGCCCTCTGCAGCACCATGCAGGCACTGTTTGCAAAGTGTGTGAAGTAGGGCTCATCCGTTTTTGAGAATGAAATTATTTTTCCCGTATTATCCATTGCGTTGATTATTTGCAGGACTCCGATAACCTTTTCATTGTTTGTTTTGAGAGGCAGTGTATACATTGATTTGGTTCTGTAATCGGCCAAAAGATCGTAATTTTTGTTGAATTTATACGGTGCAGATTTGGGAATCCTGTAAGCGTTTGAGATTATAATGCTTTTTCCTGTAATTGCCGAATATCCGACGATTGATGTTTTGCTGATCGGTATTTTAAAGTTTGTATAAATTATTTTTTTTCCCGAAGACAGATCATAAGGCAGGCTCCTGTTTTGAGCAATGCTGAATTTCAATTCCTTGCCTTCCCTGATATAAATAGAGCCGGCATCCGCATTCACAAAATTTCTTGCCGACAGAAGAATTTTTTCAAGCAGGATATCGTAATCCTGGACGTTGTTCAGGTCATTGCTTAATCTCAGTATTTCCTTAAATCTTTTGCTCAAGCTTTTCATGATATTCAGTCTTGAATAAAAGATACTATATTTGGCATACGTTGGTAAATTTTCAGATTCTCCTTTTTAATGACTTATTTCCACTATTTCGGATTAATTCAAGTTATGTGAAATCATCTTAATCTAGTCTGTTTTGAATTTTGAAATGTTATCATCCAGTATTTTTACATTATCCATGTTCTTGCTGCTTAAATCCGAAAGGTTGTAAATGGATTTGCTGATCTCCTTTATGCTGGTTGACGTTTCCGTGATGCCGTTCTTATTGTCATCGGCAAGGTTATAAACGGTCTTGATTGATTCGTTTATCTCTGAAAAATTGTTTTTAAGGTTCTTGGATGAATCCTTCACATCCTCGGTTATTTTGATCAGGTTTGAAAGAGAAGTGGTAATCTGCTCGGATCCCAGGTTGATTTCTTTCAGTCCTATGAGCATTTCATTCATCGCATTCGCAATCTGCATTATGCCGTTTATGAGTTCGTATATTATCTTGTTGGTTTTATTGCTGATTGACTCGGTACTTTTTATCTTGTCTATTACGGTATTAAGTGATTTGGATATATTTTTTGAATTTTCACCTGTTGTCTCGGCGAGTTTTCTTATTTCATCGGCTACCACGCTGAAGCCTTTGCCGTATTCTCCCGCATGGGCAGCTTCTATGGCGGCATTCATTGCAAGCAGATTTGTCTGGCCCGCTACATTATTTATAACCGTGATCATTTCTGATATTACCTCAGCCGATCTTGTAATATCATTTATGGACTGGATTGTATCCTTCATGCTTGTCTCGCCGTCTTTTGCTATTTCGCTCAACTGGTTGGCAAGATTCTTCTTGTCCTCCGTTACATTGGTCAGGTTATTAATGTTGGATATCATTTCCTCAATTGCGCTTGAAGATTCTATAATCGACGATGACTGGTCATCAACCATGGACAGTGCCTTCTCGGAAAAATCAGACACCTGCCCCACGGCGTCCCTTACCCTTGAGAGCTCCGAGTTAAGATGCTCTATTTTCTGGCTCATGGAATTCATTGTGGATGAAATTTCGGTTATTGTTGCGGATACTTCTTCCGAGTTTGCAGAGAGGTTTTCACCGAGCTTCTTGTTGTCAATGCTCACATTCTTGAGCCTGCCGATCAAGGCTTTCAGGTTGTCTATGAACTTGTTGAAATAAATGCTTAGGCTGCCTATCTCGTCTCTCGTCTTTATTTCCAACTGAACGGTCAGGTCACCTCCGCCTTCAGAAATATCCCTGAACC
>JBJKSS010000291.1:0-2618 GCA_046703745.1 Spirochaetota bacterium | reverse complement strand
ATATTTATTATTTCATCAAGACTTAATGCCCTGGTTTCCTGCTTGGTCTCAAGGTTCTTAAGGTTATATTTTTTATTTTTTATTTCCTCTGCACCGGCAAAAAGGCCGTACCCGATAGATTTTTTTTCGGCGAATTTGAACTGGGCGTCCATTTTTTTCTGCCCTATAAACACCTCGGTTTTTATTTCCTTCTCCCTCAATGCTTCGGCAAGCTTCTGGTAAACGGCAAAATCATTTTTGTCAAAATTGAATACAAGCACTTCGGTATTGGACTGCCTGCCGATAGAAAGTTTTTTGTCCTCGATAAGGGAAATTATCCTGTCCAGGCCAAACGAAGCACCCACACCGGGAACGGCATTCTTGCTGTAGAGGCCTGTGAGGTTATCATACCTTCCGCCTGAACAAACCGAGCCGAACTCGAGCCTGTCCAGGATGAAACTTTCAAAAACGATGCCTGTGTAATAATCGAGTCCGCGTGTTATGGCCGGATTGAATGAAAAGTAATCAAGCACCCCGAGATCTTTGAGGGAATTGAAAATGAATTCCATCTCATCGACATCCTTCCCGTGGCTTTCTCCCAGTTCGGCCTTCATGCTTCCAAGCAGCTTGAAAATGTTCTCACCGGTTATGCCTGTTTTACTGTTTTCGGATTTGCCCGGATTTATAAAAGACAGTATTTTGCCTGCTGAAAGCTTGTCAAGCTTAAGATTTTCAGTTAATTCATTCAAAACATTCTCACGGCCTATCTTGTATATCTTGTCGATAACTCTCAAAATGTCGGCGGATCTGTCATCAAGTCCGAGTTTTGCCAAAAGCGCATTCAGTATTCTGCGGCTGTTGACATTAATGCAAAACTCTCCTGCATCAAGTGCCTGCAAGCCCGATTTTATGACCAGTAAAATTTCCAGGTCGGCCTGTGTGGAATCAACCCCCAGGATGTCAAAATCGCACTGGTAGAATTCCCTGTACCTCCCCTTCTGCGTATTCTCACCCCGCCAGACGGGTGCGATGTGATACGCCTTGAATGGGAAAACAAGCTCGTTGTAATTCTGAGACACAAACCTTGCAAGCGGCACCGTAAGGTCGAATCTCAGCGACACATCCCTGTCACCGTGATCCTTGAACCTGTAAACCTGTTTTTCGGTCTCACCGCCTGCCTTGCCCAGAAGTATCTCCGTGTATTCCAGAGCCGGAGTGTCGATTGGGACAAAGCCGTAATTTTCGAATATATTTTCAAGTTTTTTTATTATTTCTTTTTTTTGAATCATTGTTCCGGGTAAAAAATCCCTGAACCCCTTAAGAATCCTTGGCGTTATCAAATTGTACCCTGTTAATATTAAATTGACTACGTTTTGAATTTCGATTACTATTCATTTAAAATTGAGCGAATATTTGCGATATTTTCAAATATATTTCTATAGACAAAAATTGTCAATGGTATTGATGCAAATTTTTCACGTCCCACCGTGAATGCGGGCTTTCGGAGGCGCAGCCTCCACCCCACCAGCCTTTGCGCCGCTCTTGCTTTACCCACGTCAACTTCACACTTCAATCTATCTGACGGAACCAAAGGACTGCCTGCGGGCAACCCGTCCATCAAATACACGCCAGGAGCTTTTTTAATCGTCTCACACTTTCTTTTCGTGCATTTGATAAACAGGTTCCCTTGTCGCGCCCTTTGGTTCCTTGTTGGTAGACATTAATTTTGATTATGCTAAAACGCCGCGGCGCAAAATGAAAATAATTATTTTTTGAAATTATATTAATTAAATTTTTTGTATAACATACGATTTTTCTTGCCCCGCACCTCTTTCACTGTCAAAAAGCCGACGGGTTGATACAATTATCTTTTTATGATATAAAAGATAAAAGTGGAGATATTTTTTAATAAATTTTTATATGAGTATTTTCGGGTATTGCTTGATTTTTCTTGAAGTTTGGATGCAAATTGTTTATACTTAAGAAGGCAGAGGCAATTATTTATGAAAACTACAATTAAACATACAAATTCCGTTAAAAAAATAAAAAGTAAAAAATCATCGAATGATAAAAAATACAATGATGCTGCCTGTATAAGAGAAAAATTATCAAGTGTCCCCTATTCTCTTTCTGAAAAGCTCATTAATGAAAGAGGATAGCAGGTTGATTTTTTTTCTGGATACCAGTTCATGATTGATTCTCCAATAAAATTCGGCAAATTGACATTCAAAAGGAACGGAGTTCTCGCTTCCGGCATCATGGGAGTTACCGGCTGGTCGATGGTGAGGGTTTCACAATGCGGGGCCGGTGGTGTCACAACCAAATCGATTTCAAAAAACATCCGCAAGGGTCATCACACACCTGTGATCCAGAATTACAAAGCGGGCCTCATAAATGCAGTTGGGCTCTCCAGCACCGGCGTTGAGAATTCAAACAGGGAGATCGGCATAATAAGGAAAAATTGCGATGCAATAATCATTGCGAGTGTTTTCGGCGGCACACCGATGGAATTCAGGGAAACGATCGAATTACTCGATCAGGATAAAATTGATGCGGTCGAGCTTAACGTTTCATGCCCAAATGTCGAGGATGAGTTCGGCCTGCCATTCGCATCTAGCCCCGAGCTTACGGCAAAAATC
>JBJKSS010000290.1:0-2659 GCA_046703745.1 Spirochaetota bacterium | reverse complement strand
GTCACGGTGCCGATGATCTTGAGGCTTATGAGAATGCTGTTGTAAATGTTGCCAAGTATCATCGACGGCAAGAGCACCACAAGGGAAAAGATAAGGACAACCGTTGTTATGGTGAGGATTTTTTTTATGTCCCTTACAACGAGGAGGCTCAAAAGAAGGAAAATGTATGAATCGGCAAGGAGCACAAAAGAAAAGCTTCTTGCAATGGAGAGGAAAACTATCAGGGTCAGGGTGAAAAAAAATTTTACCGGGGGAGTGAGCCTGTATATTACGCCCCCGGCAAATTTGTTTTCTTGCCTTATCTTGGCAAGGCTTCCCAGAATGGACAGAATCGTTTTATTGATGTAGTTTATCCTGTCTTTGCCGGGTATATAGTTGTCTTCTTTAAAAAGCCATTCCATCATGAATTAACCGAATCTTTATTTTTTTGATTCATATCTTTTTTTCATGATTTGCGCAACTATTTTAAGAATAATTATCAAGATGGCCGAGCCTGCAACTGCTGCGATTACATATCCTATGTATTCATTCTTCAGGAAAGGGATGGAATAATCGTTCATCAATGCATTGAAATTAAAGCCGTTCTTCATTCCCTGCGGAATGAAATTTATGAGCTTCCCGATCTCTTCTGCACCCCATTCTCCCCATGCGGTGCCGGGTGCGAGAAGGCCAAGCGGTGTCAGTATGATCAATCCGAGGATCAACAGATAAAGCGGCATGGCTTTTGTTTCTTTTTCCTCGTAGAGAATGCCCGGGGACATCTTCGAAATATATGCGTAAACTCCCACGGTGATGATGCCTTCAACCAGGCCTGCAACAAGCATGTGCGGAATGAGCATTGCGGGCAGCGAAACACCGAGCGGATAGGGTGAGTACATCGGCATTCCCGAGGCATCCTTGAATAGCAGGGGCTGGAGCCCGAACTCGACTGCGGCAAAGAACGCCGCAATGTTTAACGCAAGGTATGACGCTATGAATGCCGCCATGTATTTTATTTTTTCACTTTTGAATATGCCGCAGAAAAATTTAAATATGAAATATCCGGCAAAAGGCATTATGAATGCCATGTTGAAGCAGTTTGCCCCGAATGAGAGTATTCCGCCATCGCCGAAAAACAGGGCCTGTATAAGAAGGGCAATCGATACTGTAAGGCACGCGGAAAACGGCCCCAACAGCAATGCTATCAGCACCGATCCCACGGCATGCCCGGTTGTGCCTCCGGGAAGCGGGACATTGAGCATCATCACGAGGAATGAAAATGCCGCAGAAATTCCCAGCAAGGGGATTTTTTTTACAGATATTTCTTTTTTTATTCTTGCAACGGCTAAAGCCCAAACGGGCACCATTGCCGCACCCATGACCGCGCAGGTCTGCGGGCTCAAATAGTTGTCAGGAATATGCATAAAATTCTCCTATGATAATTATAATATTTTTTTAATACCTATGACCCCATTGAGACACTTACGTATGCCTCGATGTGGTTCTGCCATTTTGAATCAGCCTTTGTGCTTATTGTCCCGTAATAAACCGAATTTATCGAAAACCAGTCTATCGAGAATCCAAGCCCGCATTTAAAACCTACCCACACGTCCGGGTCCTTCAATGCGCCGGATGCCAGGTCTCCCTGTATATGGCAGAAAAACAGGAACATGGAAGTGAACTCGTAAATGTCGAATGTCAATCCTGCGGCAGGATCGAGGTTTTTGAGTTCATTCTCAGGCTTGTTTTCCGGTTTTTCCGAAGCATCCCTGTAATCTTCGTTTGCACCGTCACTGACCGCTCTCGTCCAAAGGTATAATTCGGCATATACGGCGCCTTTTATTTTTTTCGGGGCAAAAAAATGAAAATAGTCGAATGCGATGTTATAATTACCCTCAAAATCGAAAAACTGGAAATAATGGTTTTTGTCCGGATAAAGGTAAAATTCGAAATTGTTTCCCAGGCTCCATGACAGGCCAAAATCATACGAACCGCTTAAATTCAGGGTCGGCGTCAGGCGAAGCTCGATCCCGTCGCCGGAATTGCCCGTTACCGGATTTGCACCGAGCGGTGATCCCAGTTTGAATTCGAAACCGAGATCGACCTCGATGATGTTCTCGAATGAGAAGGCATTGTTGAACCCGAACTGGAAATTATTTTTTGTATCAACCTTGACCGGCTCACCGCCCGATGCGAGCCAAAAAGGCAGTTCGGCATAATCGCCGATCCAGGGCGTTATTGTATAAAATTTGAACGGGAACGCAAGCCCGGCTCTGGCGGTGGATCTCATGTATATATCCGACCAGCCGTAATTTACTCCGGGTTTGCTGCCGATTGTATCAAAGTCTGCCTCCTGCGTAAATGAAAGCCCGATCTTGCCGGGGAATTTCCACTTTTCATCAGCGCCCTTTTTTTCATCCGTTGTATTGTCCGCCGGGAATATGTTGAATGCAAGCATAAAAAAAATCATCGCAATTAATGGTTTCCTCATAACGATAAACTCCTTTGATCATTAATTATAATGTTTAATCTGTTGAAACAGTATTAATATTTTTTCAATTTGCTTCTGCAAAGGAATTTTTACCCGTCATGGGCAAGGTCTGTTTGATGTACAATTTTCAGGATGGATCCGCTTGTGCGGACTTTACATAAGCTTCATGCTTACGGGACCGATATAAAA
>JBJKSS010000289.1:0-10478 GCA_046703745.1 Spirochaetota bacterium | reverse complement strand
CAACGAGCCAGGACATTATTTCCCTTATATTGTCATAGGCTTCCGTCCTGCCGTTCCTGTATTCATCGTTATAGCCGACCAGTGCTTTCACCTTCAGTCTGGCCTGCTTGTGATCCTCGATTAATTTATCCATCATCACCTTGTCTTCTTTTTCAATATCCTTGTATTCAAGATCCCTGAAGAGTATATCTTCCTCTTTCCCGTGATGGGTACGATCGGCATATACCCGGATGAAATCAACAACCGTATCGATGAACAGCGGGTCATACTTTTTCTCATCGATTTTATTTTTCACTACATCAAGCATCTTTTCTATCAATCGATGTTCGATCATCAAAGCTCCGCGCGGCTTCATGGCCACCTCCTTCATCATTTATAATTCTATAAGAAGACTCTCGGGGTCCTCTATGTACTTTTTTATGCTCATCAAAAAACTTACCGCTTCCCTGCCGTCTATCACCCTGTGGTCATAGGTCAGGGCAGCATACATGATCGGCTTGATCTCGATCCTGCCGTCAACAACATAGGGCCTGTCCGTTATCGCATGCATTCCGAGAATTGCGGTCTGCGGAAAGCTCGGTATCGGAGTAGACATCATCGAGCCGAATATCCCGCCGTTGGTTATTGTGAACGTGCCTCCCTGCAGGTCGTCAACCGTGATCTTCCTGTCCTTCGCCTTCTGTGCAAGTTCGCTGATCCTTTGCTCTATCTGAGCAAAGGACATCCTGTCAGCATTCTTCAAGACAGGGACGATGAGCCCCTCGTCAACCGCAACAGCGATGCCGATGTTGCAGTAATGGTAATAAACTATCTCTTCGCCCCGCACCATCGTGTTGACGTCGGGGAATTCCTTTAATGCCTGGCAGCAGGCCTTTACGAAAAAAGACATGAACCCAAGTTTGATGCCGTACTTGTTTATAAAATCATCCTTATGCTTGATGCGTAAATTTATCACATGCTCCATGTTGATCTCGTTGAAAGTTGTGAGATGTGCGGCCTCCTGTTTTGCCTGAACGAGCCGTTTTGCGATGGTTCGCCTTATGGGCGACATCTTCACAACGGTTTGTTCGTTTGCACCCGATTTTTCCAACAGCCTGTCGAGGACATCCTGTTTTAAAATCCTCCCGTCCCTGCCTGTGCCCTTGACCCCATCAAGATCGATTTTATTTTCACCGGCTATTCTTCTCACAGATGGAGAAGTTTTCAGGATATTTTCATCTGTGGCTTGCTTCTCATCTTTTTTTTCTTTTTGTGTGGAATCCTTTTTTGCCCTTTCTTCCTCAAGTTTGTTTTTTTCTCCGGTTTCTTTCGGTTCTTTTTTTTCGGGTTTGTAATCAGTGTCTATGTATGCAACAACCTGATCTATTTTCACCTCATCGCCCTCTTTGGCAAGTATCTCTATTTTTCCGGATGCGGGTGAAGGCACCTCGGCAGTCGCCTTGTCGGTTTCCAATTCGAATATGTTGTCACCTTCGGCAACCGGATCATCGTTTTTCACGAGCCATTTTGTGAGAATTCCTGTAACGATTGATTCGCCGAATGACGGCACCCTGACTTCGATTTTCATTTTTGACTCCTCAATTCATTCCGAAAGCTCTGTTCATTATCCCATCCTGCTCAATCCTGAAACTCGCGTGAGAGCCGGTTGCCGGGCTGGCCTGCGGGTTCCTCCCGATATATTTCAGCCTCTCCTCGAAAAGGTGCAGGAACTGGTACTGGATGAATGTCCATGCGCCCCTGTTTTGCGACTCCTCCTGCACCCAAAATTTTTCGCCGGCATTTTTATATTTCTTCAAAATTTTTTCAATGTCTTCCTGAGGAAACGGATAAAGCTCCTCGATCCTTATGATTGCGGTATTGTCATTTTTCAGCTCTTCCTTTTTTGCAAAGAGCTCATAATAAATTTTCCCGGTGCAGAATAACACCCTGGCTGTTTTGCTCTCATCGGCAGCCGGATCATCGATCACGAAATCGAAATGCCCCTTCACAAGCTCATCGATGGTTGACACGGCAAGCGGATGACGAAGCAGGCTCTTGGGCGTCATTATGAAAAGAGGCTTCTCAACATTCAAAACGGCCTGGCGCCGTAAGAGACAGAAGTACTGGGCCGGAGTCGTGACGTTGCACACCTGTATGTTTTCCTGTGCCGATATCTGGAGGAGCCTTTCAAGATGGCCGCTGGAATGCTCCGGCCCGAGCCCCTCGTAACCGTGCGGGAGGAGTATCACGAGAGAGCTTCTTATGTTCCACTTGGCCTCGGCTGCAATGATATAATTGTCGATCGCAACCTGCGCACCGTTTGAAAAATCGCCGAACTGCGCCTCCCATATCACGAGGTGACCGGGGCACGAGATCGAATAACCGAACTCGAATCCCAGTATCGAATATTCGGATAACGGGCTGTCATACACAGACAATATCGCCTGTCCGTCTTGCAGGTGATTCAAAGGAATGTAGTATTTCGGCTCGTCAACGCCAAGCTCCCACCAGGCGAGATGTCTCTGCGAAAACGTGCCCCTCTCGCTGTCCTGGCCGCTGAGCCTCACAGGGTACCCGTCGAGAAGCAGCGAACCGAATGCGATTGATTCGGCAAACGCCCAGTCAACCTTTGAACCATCCTTGAAGTTGCCAAACCTTGTCTCAAGAATACGCGAGAGTTTTTCATGCATCTTAAAACCCTGCGGAGGCTGATTTATAATTGCGGAAATTTTATCGATAATCTCCCTCGCAATGCCGACATCTTTTTTGAGGCCGAGCCCTTCGTCAAGGTACTTGATCTTGTGCGGGGTGAATCCCTCGAAGCCTTTGAAATTTTTATCACCGTGCATCCTCTCGGCAGTTTTTTTAAGCTCTTCCCGGTATAATTCCCTCAAACCGCCGATTTCTTCGTCCCCCATAACGTTATTCGCAATGCATTTTTCGGAATAAATCGCTGCCACGCTTTTGTGATTCCTGATCAGTTCATACATTCTTGGATGTGTGAACGACGGATCATCGCCCTCGTTGTGGCCGTATTTCCTGAAGCAGATTATGTCGATCAGAATGTCCCTGCCGAATGCTTCCCTGTAATTCAGGGCAAGTTTCATCGCCCTCACTCCAGCCTCGGGGTCATCACCGTTTACATGTATGATCGGCATCGAAGTGTATTTCGCAAGGTCCGTTGCAAACCCGCTCGTATGCTCACTCCTCGTAGATGCTGTGAATCCGACCTGGTTGTTTATTATTATATGTATCGTGCCGCCGGTTGTATACCCTTCCAGCCCGGCGAGGTTCAGGGTTTCCGCAGCGACTCCCTGTCCGGAGAAAGCCGCTTCCCCGTGGAGAATCACAGGAATCACTTTTTTTTTAGCTCTGTCCCCGATTTTGTCCTGTATCCCCCTGGCCCGTCCCTCGACCACGGCATCTACCGACTCGAGGTGGCTGGCATTGGGCGGCAAAGTGATCCTTATTTTTTCGCCGTTTTCATGGACATGCTCGGAAGAATAACCGATGTGGTATTTTACATCGCCGCCTCCGTCAACCATTTCAGGGTCGTAATTTTCTTCAAAGAGATAAAAGATAACCACAGGCGGCAGTTGCAATATGAGGTTTAAGATGGTGAGCCGCCCGCTGTGCGTGGTGCCTATAACGACTTCTTTCACATTCATTGCTGATGCGCTGTTTACAAGATGGTGAAGTACGGGGATGACGGTTTCCGCTCCCTCGATCGAGAATCTCCTCTGGCCCAGATAATTCTTGTGAAGGTAATGCTCAAACTCTTCTGCCTTAATCAAGTCTTCGATGATTATTCTTTTTTCATCGAGTGAAAGATCTAGCCTGTTCCTTTCTCTTTCGATGTTTTGAATGAACCATTTCCTTATTTCCTTGTTCTGTATGTGGAGGAATTCCATGCCGGTTGTCGAGCAGTAAATCCCGCCGTAGGTTTCCATAATCTGACGAAGCGTTCTTTTTTCATGGTTGAATGCAGGGCCGCCGTGAAAAAGACCGTCCATATCATCCTGTGCAAGACTGAAATCTTCGGGTGTGAGTTTCTCGAATATGCCTTTTCTTATTAAAGGCAGGTTTGTGTAATGCTCCTGGTAGTCATTCCCAAGAGGATTAAGATCGGCATAGATGTAGCCTATGTCCCTGAAGGCCCAGATGAGGCTGTCTACCCTGCCCTGCCTCCAGACTTCGTTATGGGCAGTTTCCCCGCTTTGGTCAACCGGTATTGCTTCATTCTCTGCAGCCGGCTCATATTCATTTTCGGCTAACGTTTCGATAAATTTATGAACAACCCCTTGAGGCGGCATGATTTTTATGTCGAGTTTTTCAAGGTATTTGATGCTGTTGTTGATCATCATTCACCCCAAAAGTTCCATCATTATGTCAGGAATTTCATCCGGCCTGTCCGCAACCGGAACTCCGGCATTTTTAAAAGCCTCGATCTTGGCGGCCGATGTGCCCTTGCCGCCGGAAATAATCGCACCGGCATGTCCCATCCTCTTGCCAGGCGGCGCCGTGCGTCCTGATATGAACGAGACAACTTTCTTGTTGAATTTATTTTTTATCCATTCTGCGGTTTTTTCCTCTTCCTCGCCGCCTATTTCGCCTATTATCACAACACCGTCCGTTTCATTATCATCATTGAAATATTCAAGAAGATCGATGAAGCCCGTGCCCACTATCGGGTCGCCGCCTATGCCGATGCATGTAGACTGACCGAGCCCTTTCCGGGTGAGATTGTAGACAACTTCATACGTCAGGGTGCCGCTTCTTGAAATCACCCCGATGTTTCCCTTTTTGTGAATCTTCCCCGGCATTATGCCGATCTTCGACTTTTCGGGAGAAATAAGACCCGGGCAATTGGGGCCTATCATCATCAGTTCCCTTTCCTTCACGTAATGATAATTGTCCAGCATTTCCAGTATCGGAATACCTTCCGTTATGCACACAATAAGATCTATCATGCTGTCCGCTGCCTCCCTGATCGCAGAGGATGCGAATTTTGCCGGCACAAAGATTACCGTTGCATCGGCATCGGTTTTTTCCTTTGCCTCCTTAACGGTGTTGAATACCGGGATGGAGTCAACAAACTGCCCTCCCTTGCCCGGGGTTACTCCGCCGACAACTTTTGTTCCGTAGTGGAGCATCTCTCCGGCGTGGAAGCTCCCGTCCCTGCCCGTTATTCCCTGGACTATCACTCTTGTCTTGTTATCGATCAATATACTCATAAACCTTCCCGATTTTTTTCTGCACAATCTTAGTGCAAAAAATATTTTTAATGTACCTTGCTCACAACGGATTTAACCGCCTCCGCAAGATCCGAGAATGCATTAAATCCGTTCTTTTTCAAGATCGCTATACCCTCCATATCGTTGGTGCCGATGAGCCTTATGACCAGCGGCAGCTTGATATGGAATTCCTTTTCAGCCTCGACGAGCCCTTTTGCGATATCGTCGCACCGCGTTATTCCGCCGAATATATTCAAAAGAATCGCCTTTATATTTTTGTTCCTTAGAAGAATGTTGAGGCCGTCTACGACTTTCCCCGGATTGGAGCTCCCGCCTATGTCGAGGAAATTCGCAGGCTCCCCGCCGAAATATTTAATGAGATCCATGGTTGCCATTGCAAGGCCCGCACCGTTTACCATGCACCCGATCCGGCCGTCGAGGCTCACGAATGCAAGTGAGGCCTTGCGTGCATCGATTTCATCCTGGCTGTATTCTTCCGGATTCTTCATCTCCTCAAGTCCGGGATGTTTGAATAGCGCATTGTCGTCGATCACAATTTTTGCATCGAGCGCGGTAAGGCCGCCGTTTTGATCGATGGCAAGCGGGTTTATTTCAAAAAGCGAACAGTCATTCTCCACAAAAAGGTTGAACATCTTTTCAATCAATGGCCTCATCTTCATGGCAAGGCCCGCGTTAAAAATCTTCCCGAGTCTTTCCATGATGATTCTGTCTTCGATAAACACCTCGCTGCTTAGCGGTATCCTGTGAATCTTCTCCGGCGAGGTTGCAGCGATCTCCTCGATCTCGATCCCGCCTTCTGCGCAGATCATGCACTCAATTGTCTTTTCACCGCTGTTTACAAGAATGCTGGTATAAAGCTCCCTTTTCACGTCAATGGTAGGTGTTACGAATACCTTGTGCACCGGGTTGTCCCTGATACTCATTTTGAGAATCCTCTCTGCCGCAGATCGAGCCTCTTCCGCGGATGAGACAACAGCGATGCCGCCGGCCTTGCCCCTCCCGCCAGTCAATACCTGGGCCTTGATTACAGCTCTGTCCCCCGTTTTTTGCATTATTTCAACCGCTTCTTCGGCAGTAGTGGCAACCTTGCCGCCTGGTGACGGAATATCGAAATCATTCAATAATTTTTGCGCCTGGTATTCAAAAAGTTTCATTTCGATTCATCCTTCAAGGCTTTGATCCTGTTTTTTGTAAAATTGATGTTCTTTGTAACCTTGATCCCGCGGGGACAGACCCTCGTACAGTTGAATTTGTTCTCACAGGCCCAGACCCCGTCCGGCTTGTCCAGCACATCGAGCCTTTCACCCAGACCTCTGTCCCTCGAATCGAATACGAACCTTGCGGCCTGCACAACAGCGGCCGGGCCTATGAACATCGGATTTACATCGTGTATCACGGGACAGGAGGAATAGCATGCGGCGCAGAGGATGCATTTCGTTGCATCATCGAATTTTTCCCTCTCCTCCGGGCTCTGTCCCCTTTCTTTCTCATCCGGCGGGTTTTCATTTATCAAAAACGGCTTTACCGACCTGTAGTGTTTGAAGAATTCATCGTAATTAATCATGAGGTCGCGTTCAAGCTTCATGTTTTTCAAAGGCTCGATCTTTATTACAGCACTGTCCCCATCGGTCACATCCTTAACAAGCGTCTTGCAGGCGAGCCTTTCGACATCGTTTATAACCATCGCATCGGAGCCGCATATCCCGTGGGCACAGCTTTTTCTCAAAGCAAGTGTACCGTCGACAAATGTCTTTACATACATGAGTGAATCAAGCACCCTGTCGTTGGGATCAGCCTCAACTTCATAATCCTTGAAATAAGGCTCGCTGTCCGTTTCCGGGTTGAACCTCTGAATCTTCAGAATTATTTTCATGCAAAACTCCTCAATTTTTTTGGAAGCAAGGGGTTTAAACCCCTTGTTTCCCTATTTTTCAGGATCAATTTGCCATTCTGTCCTGCATCTGTCTTGCAAGCATCCAGCCCGGGTATTCGGCAGTCAAGGCGCTTAAATCATCAAGCTCCTTCATTTCCTTTTCATCAAGCACGAGCTTTGTCGAAGCTATGTTGTCTTCAAGCTGCTCCGTCCTCCTGGCGCCGATTATAATGCTCGTAACTCCCGGTTTTTTTGCGAGCCATGCAAGCGCAACCTGTGCCGCTGAAACATTGTGAGCCTTGCCGATCTTCAGCATGAGCTCGATTATATCGAAGGCTTTTTCCTTGTTAATCGGCGGGAAATCAAACTCATCCCTGCGGCTCTCACCCGCCTTTTCTTTGCCCCGTGTGAATTTCCCGGAGAGGAACCCTCCTGCGAGCGGGCTCCACGGCATTAATGCGAGATTTTCACTCAGTGCCATAGGCACAATCTCCCTTTCAACGTCCCTGCTTGCAATGCTGTAATAATACTGTAGTGCGCTGAATTTCGTCCAGCCCATTTTGTCGGCATACCCGTTTGCCTTCATTACCATCCATGCAGGGTGGTTGCAAACGCCGATGTATCTCACCTTCCCGCTTCTTACGGCGTCTTCCAGCGCCCTCATGGTTTCTTCAAGCGGGGTCAGAGGATCAACGCCGTGTATGTATAAAAGATCGATGTGGGACATTCCGAGACGCTCCAGGCTGTCGTTTATGGAATCCGCAATGTGAAGCCTTGTGAGGCCTACCTGGTTTTGCCCCGGCCCCATCCTTATTCTCACCTTCGTAGCAACAAAGACCTGGCTCCTTGTAATGCCCAGAGTTTTGAATGCGCCTCCGAGGAGCCGTTCGGACATTCCCTCGGAATAGGCGTTTGCAGTGTCGAAAAAATTGATGCCGCCGTCTATCGACATTTTAATGAGTTTGGTGGCATCATCCTGCTGCACCTTGCCTATATGCTCCCAGTATCCCTTGCCGTAAAATGTCATTGTACCGAAGCAGAGTTCGGAAACAAGTATCCCGGTATTGCCGAGCTGATTATACTTCATATAATTGCCCTCCTTTTTTAATAGGTTCGCGGTTTCGGTTTGAAAATCGAAATGTCAACACTCTTATAATTTATTACGGCTCTGTCCCCATCCATGCGAATCATGGAATGTTTGAGCCATTTTTCATCATCCCTTTCCTTAAAATCATCCCTCGAATGCGCCCCCCTGGTCTCTGTCCTGTTCTTTGCAGAAACCGCGGTTATATAGGCAAGGTCAAGGAGATTTTTAAGTTCGAGTATATCCTGGAGGTCGGTATTGAATTTTTTGTTTTTATCCTCCACACGCACTTCGCCATACCTCTTTCTTAATTCTTCAAGCGTGTCAACGGCTTTTTGCATGTCATCGTTGTTCCTGAAAATACCCACGTTTTCCATCATTGTGTCCTGCATCTCGGCGCGTATTTTCCCGCCGTGCAAACCCTTTTTCCCGTGCATCAGATTTTTTATTGCTTCCTGGGAATGATCCGCTGCGCTTTCAGAAATACTGCCGAAATCTGCGTTCTTTATATATTCAGCCATGTTTACTCCCGCCCTCTTGCCGAATACGACAAGATCAACGAGACTGTTGGTGCCCAGCCTGTTTGCGCCATGCACTGAAACACAGGCGCATTCTCCGGCAGCATAGAGCCCCTCGTAAATCCCTCCGTCAGCATCGGACAGTACCCTCCCGTGAATATCGGTCGGTATCCCGCCCATCGCATAATGAGCAGTCGGCTGTACCGGGATCGGTTTCTCAGCAGGGTCAATGCCGAGGTATGTCTTGCAAAACTCCGATATATCCGGCAGTTTGGCGTCTATAACATCTTTGCCCAGATGAGTTGCATCGAGGAGCACATAATCGTCAATTTTTTTGTCCCCTCTCATGCCCTTACCATTCTTGATCTCACTTATTATGGCGCGGCTTATAAGATCACGCGGCGCCAGATCAAGGAGGGACGGAGCATACTCTTTCATAAAGGGCTCCCCCTTGTTGTTCCTCAAGATACCGCCTTCACCGCGCACCGCCTCGGTTATCAATATTCCCATTCCTGCGATGCCTGTCGGATGAAACTGAAAAAACTCCATGTCCATAAGCGGCACACCCTTTCGCAAAAGTGTAGCGGGTCCGTCCCCGGTATTTGCATACGCATTGGAGGTGGTTTTAAAAATCCTGCCGAATCCGCCTGTGGCAAATAGCACGCATTTTGATTTGAACACATGCAGCTCTCCTGTGGAAAGCTCCAGCGCCACGATCCCGCTGCACTTTTTCCCCTCAAGTACCACGTCCGTTATGAAGAATTCATCAAAGAACATAACGTTATTCTTGATGCACTGCTGGTAAAGCGTCTGGAGTATCATGTGCCCCGTCCTGTCGGCAGAATAACACGAACGTTTGACCGGCGCCTCACCGAAATTCCTCGTGTGCCCGCCAAACCTGCGCTGGTCGATTTTCCCGTCTGGCGTCCTGCTGAACGGAAGCCCCCTGTGTTCAAGGTCATAAACCGCGTGGATCGCCTCGTCTGCCAGAATCTTTGCCGCATTCTGGTCTACAAGGTAATCACCGCCCTTTATCGTGTCGAATGTGTGCCATTCGGGCCTGTCCTCCTCGACATTACCCAAAGCGGCGCCAATGCCGCCCTGCGCCGTGCCTGTATGGCTCCTGATCGGGTAGAGTTTGGAAATCACCGCTGTCTTTCCCTTGCTGCTTGCTTCCAGAGCGGCATAAAGCCCGGCTCCTCCCGCTCCAACTATCACGGCATCATATTCATGCAGCATATCATTCTCCTTTTTAGTTTGTTTTTAAAATAATCTGGCAATCAATCCCCTGCTCATATATCTAGTCCTCCCTGATCCCTGCATAAAATTCCTGGAGCATATCAAGCCCCTTTTTTACTTCCTCAGCAGAATCATCAAGCGCCCTTTTTTCATTCTCATCAAGTTCTATCCCGACAATTTTCTCTATGCCGTTTTTCCCCAAAAGTACCGGCACGCCGAGGAAAATCGAATCATACCCGTATTCGCCTCTCACATAAGCGGATGCGGCTATGAGCCGCTTTTCATCCTTGATGACGGCCTCAACCATCTTTGCAACCGATGCACCGGGTGAATAGAATGCACTGCCGGTCTTGAGATGCTTCACAATCTCGCCGCCGCCGCCCCTCGTC
The DNA here is from genome assembly GCA_046703745.1 of Spirochaetota bacterium. Classification (GTDB taxonomy): domain Bacteria; phylum Spirochaetota; class GWE2-31-10; order GWE2-31-10; family JAFGQB01; genus CAZHHK01. The sequence continues at coordinate 141 of JBJKSS010000289.1, read as the reverse complement.
CTTTCAACGAGGGCGTTTATCTCTTCATCGGATAACAACTCGGTTACAGGAATCCCGGCAACAGATGCATACCGTTTGAGCGGCACCATCTCGTTGCCGTGGCCGCCCAGCACCATTGCCATGACATCCCCGGGCCATACC
>JBJKSS010000288.1:0-3127 GCA_046703745.1 Spirochaetota bacterium | reverse complement strand
GGTGCAGACGGGTTATATAATTGCAATATTAATTGTTTTTTCAGTAATCATAACAGTTATTTTTACATTAAGTGTAATATTCCTCATCCAGTTTGTTGCATTGCTTTTATGGTTTTTTCTGATTAATGCAATGCTCGCCGTAAGGATAAGGAAATACATGCCGAAAAATTTCATCGGATACTGGGATAATTATTAAAATATTATTGCATTATTCCGGGAAAAATAATAATATCCCGAAACCATGGGAAAATTAACAGATTACATCGGCAGGAACTCAAATAAATTCATTTTCAAATTAATTCTGTTGGCATGCTTTGTCTTTGTTTTTACAGGCTCGGATCTGATAATCAAACAGATCGTGTATTTGAATCTCAAGGACAAGCCTGATTATGTTGTCATACCGGGCGTCTGGAGATTTCATTATGTAACCAATGATGACATAGGTTTTTCTGCCTTAAGGAACATAGACAAGTATTTCAGTTTTCCAGGCAGAATAGATGCCAAAACATTCAACGAGAAAATACTGAACAAGCTGACAAATGATTATTACAAATCCGTTATTTTTGATTATTATAAAATCGATCCTTCCGGCAAATATTATATTCTTAACAGGGACAAGGTCACGGTATCGGAAAAAAATCTCACCGGGGACAAACGGTTTGAGAGGGAGATTGCTGCTGAAATAAACAGGGATATATTGAAGAACATATTCTCAAGCGTTGATTACAGGACATCAAAATGGTTGATTATTGTGCTGATACAACTTCTGGCCACGATACTGGTCGCATTCTTTTATTTCAGAAGCAGCCTGTTCATTCATTTGCTTCCTCTGGGCCTTATAATTTCAGGGGCATTGGGCAATGTTATCGACCGCATCATAAGGGGATATGTGGTTGATTATGTAATGTGGAGTTTCAAATTCATACATTTGAGGATTTTAAATCCCTGGCCTATATTCAACCTTGCCGATGTTTTTACCGTGACTGGCACCATACTCCTTTTCATAATGGTTTTCTTTTTCACAAAGGAAAAAGAAGAGACAAAAGAGAAACTTTAAAATCGTGACATTTTTTTATTATTTATCCTGATCCCCGGTTTGTCCGGGTCAAAAAATGCCAAAAAATGTTTTTTTTTATTATTTGCTTGAAAAAGAGTGTCAATTATTTTAAACTGTACAATGATTAATGGAAAATAATTATGTTAATCGCAAGGAACCAATATGGCAGAGAAGAAGTCATTTGTAAGTTTCAGGATCGGTGAAGAGCTGTACGGCATAGATATAATGGATGTCAAGGAAATTATTCATCTGTCAGAAATTACTCCAATACCCAATGCCCCGGAATTCGTGGACGGGGTAATCAACCTCAGGGGGAAGATAATTCCCATTATCGATCTTGGCAAAAGATTCAATTTTGCTGAAAAAGAATTCACGGAAGACGAATTGCTTCTTAAGGGTATTATTATTATTAATGTTAATAGTTTGCTGATCGGCATTATAATTGATCAGGTTAACAGGGTTCTTGCCATCGACGACAAGCTCATCCAGCCGCCGCCGCAGATGATTTCAGGTATAGGTGCCGAGTTTGTCCATGGTGTGGCAAAGATCGAGGAACAAAACAATGAATTGCTGATTATATTGAATATCAAGAAATTATTCAACCGCAATGAACTTCTTCAGCTGTCGGGTAAAGCCTGAGTGATTTATCCGGGTGATTTTTGATAAATTTAAACCAACTCTTGACAAAAACATAAAAATATTTCACAACACTGTCATAAAACAACCATTTAATTCTAAAACCGGTAAAAGGAGCAAAGCGTTGAAACAAATGATTAATGTTTACAGGCCCACTATCAAGAGAAAGGATCTGGAGTATGTTTTAAACTGCATGATGCATGACAAGATAGACTATGGTGATTTTGCCCTGAGTTTTGAAAAGAGGCTTTGCGAGAGGCTCGGGATCAAGAACGCAGTCGTAATTAATTCCTTTTTCGATGCATTGCAGGTGCTGCTTCATGCCCTTGAGTTAAAGGAAGGTGACGAGGTAATAATCCCTTCTTTTGCTCCGCAGGTTTATTTGAATGCGATCTTGCTGAAAAAAGCGGTTCCCGTGCTTGTTGACCTCGAGCCGGGCATGCTCAGGCCCTCGATCGAAGGCATAAAAAAAGCTATTACCGAAAAAACAAAAGCCCTGTTCCTGATATATTATTTCGGTTTTGTATTTGATCCCAAACCTTACCTTGAGCTTTTTCCGACTGTTATTGAGGACGTTTCATCTGTAATCGGTGCAAAATTGAATGATGTTCCTGTCGGGCAATTCGGTAAATACGCGATTGCCGATTTTTCCTGCAAAGGTCTGTTGACAACCGGGGAAGGGGCCTGTATATTCAGTGCGAACAGGAAAAATTTCAACAATGTGTTTTCATTGTTTGAAATAGATTATGATATTGATTTTAGCCCGAGATTTTCATGTCTTATGCCTGATCTTAATGCGGCAATGGGCATCAGCCAGGATGAAAACCTTAACCACAAGCTTGCTTTAAGGGAAAAAATAGGCAAAATCTATGAAGATGCTATCAGAAGGAGCCATGGCATCACCCTTATCCATCAGGAAACTCCGGCGAGGTTTTATACCGATTTTCCGGCCGTATTCAAATCCGGGTTAAAGGATATAATTGCATATTTCAAGAAAAACTCGATAGAGGTTTTGCGGCCATTTAATCATCCACTGCATCATTATTTAAACCTTGCCAAAACCGATTTTCCCAGCACGGAAAAATTTTTCCTCCATACATTGCTGATCCCGATATATACTTCACTGGCAAAAAAGGATGTTGACCTGATAACGAAGGTTCTTTCGAGCATTATTTGAAAGACGCCAATCCTGTGGATTTTATACAATCCTTTTTATCTTTCGGGCGGCAAGACGGCAATAAAAATTTTAAAAAAAAGTATCATTTATCATTCACATGTGCTATATTATTATCAAATTTTTTTAATCAATTGATGTGTAAATTTATGGATAAATTTGCCGTAGTCGGTCTCGAAAAAAACAGCGTCTGGGATTTTTATAAAAAACTCAATTCTTCAAATTATTCCGGCATAGAATTCATTCCCTTCATATATTCC
>JBJKSS010000287.1:0-3918 GCA_046703745.1 Spirochaetota bacterium | reverse complement strand
TTATGAAGGCGGAAGACAGGAAAGCGGCAAGAGTTTCAGAAACCGGCGCCGAGCTTTTTTTATTGTCCTATCATGACGAATCGAAAAAAATGGAAACTTTTTTCATGAAGCTGAATGAGAATGCAGACTGCGGCGATTTCATGGTAAAACATGCCGGGGAGGAATTCTGTTTTGTGTTGAGCGGCAGGATCGAGCTCGAGCTGGAAGAAAAAAAGTTTTCTCTTAAAAAGGGAGACAGTGCCTATTTCGGTTCCAACATCAGGCGGAGCATAAAGAATGCGAGCAAAGGAATTTCGGAAATCATCTGGATCGTGACCCCGCCCAATATTTAAGGTGTCTGGAGCGTATTCGTAATTCGTGAATCAGGAAGATTGATGAGAGCATATCAGCGTACATCAATTTTATTGGCTGGATACACCGGGCACTCAAAAATATATTTTATTTTCATTTTGCGCCGGTGTTTTGACTATAACAATATGCTATTAAAAGCAATGGCAAGTTGTTGATTATATAAATATTGAAATTAATCACTGTTTTTGATATAATTTCAAAGATTAAAGAGCCGATTCAACGGTTTATGATTATAACAGAGAAACATTAAAGAATAGCTATCTGGAGAAAACGATGTGCCAAACAGTTTCAAAAGCTGCCCTCGATTATTATAAATCATCCGGCCCGATGACACAGGCCGGCAATCATGGAGAATTAATATCGGGCCTGCCCGATGATATCGGCTCTCTTGCAAAAATCATTCAGGGATTGATAATCCACCCGTTCACTTCAAAAGAATTTTTTGGGTATGATATTCCGAAGGAACGTATGGAGGAATCCAATTTCAGGCGGTTCAGCGAAATCATTGACGGGATTCTCAAGCTGGACAACCGTCCCTTGAACATGAAGCGCGATCCTGATAAAAGGCTTGTCGGCGTGTGCCATCACTTTTCAAAATTCCTCGTGTCAGTTTTGCGTTCAAAGGGAATACCGGCACGAATGAGGTACGGTTTTGGCGGATATTTCAACCCGGGATTTTTTGAGGATCATTCGGTATGCGAATACTGGGATGAAAAAAAAGGCAAATGGCTGCTGGCTGATCCCCAGTTTGACGAAACATGGATCAGGGAGCTGAAAATTGTTCATGACATCCTCGATGTTCCCAGAGACAGCTATTTTGTCGCCGGCAAGGCATGGATTGAATGCAGGGCAGGGAGGCTTGATCCAGAAAGTTTCGGACTATCCAGGGAGGGATTAAGCGGCTGGTGGATCATTGCAGGTAACATCGTTAAGGATGCAGCTTCATTAAATAAAATGGAGATGCTCCCGTGGGATGCATGGAAGGCAATACCCAGACCCAACAACTCAATGAGAAACAAAAAGCTTATAAAATTTTTCGATGAACTGTCCATTCTGACGCTGGAGACTGACGAGTCGTTTGATGACCTTCGGAAAATATATCTCAATAATTGCTGCCACATTAGGGTGCCCGGCCGGGTTTTCAACGCGATGCATCGTCGTCTTGAACGGGTGACCGAAGAGTGATCTTCTTTAAGAAACTGCCTTCTAAAAGTTCCATCCTATGCCTAACCTGATCCATCTGAAATATACATACCAGTCCTTGTATTGCCTTTCCTGATAATTAAGGCTGCCCACTGTTGAGGAAGTATAAGCCTCGTCGTTGGCAAACAGGAAAGCCGCTTTGATGAACAAATTGAATGGCAGATCAATCAGTACCGCCGGGCCGTAATCGACATAGGCGAAGTCCGATCCCCAGCCGCCGTTTTTCATCGGAGAATCAAGAAGGTGCGATAAATTAAAATATTCGATCCAGAAATACATAACCAGTGAAAGGATGAAATTTTTATTGTTCATTTTCAAGTAACGTTCATTCTCCCCTTTTAAATCCTCAAAGATGTAAAACCTGTAATAGAAGTTTAATTTGTAAGTTTTGGTCCGTTGGTTTGTGAGGAAAGAAAAACAAAGCGCATGAATAGCATATCAGCGTACATCAATTTTATTGGCTGGACACATAGTTAGCCACGCCGGGCACTCTATTGCAAAATTTTATTAAAGATGCCTTTGGTTGGTCATCAATTAAAAAATCTTATGATTAATATTTTTTTGTATTTGAGTGCCCGGCTCGCTAAGACCAGCGGGCTGCAATTATAATTATCTTCACTCTTTTACAGAATTTCAATCAACAAGTTTTTTGATTAATCAAATTTTAAAAATATATTTTATTTTCATTTTGCACCGGTGTTTTGACTATATGCAAAATTAATTCTTTTCATCAGGCGCACGGCCAAGTCGTTGAATCTCCTGAATCGCTGTCTTTGGTGAGCAGACAGCATTCAAAACCGCTATTCAAGTATCTTACGACATGCCAGGCCCTGAATCAATTTTCAATATTGCGGACAAAAGGAATAAATTTTTCTTCTTTAATCATCTGTGCACTTGCATTAACAGCAGAAATATTAATCGGAAAACTGGATAACTGTTGTTCGGCCGTCTTCTTGGTTCTGCCGGAAATTTTTTTGTTTCTTATTATTTCCACGCCTGCCGATTCGAATGATTGAAGAATTTCGTCTTTTTTCCTGTTCGGAAGATCATCTCTCAATAATGCAAGTGATGACGATCTTAAAAGTTCGGCAATTGTTTTAAATCCCGGCTTGAATTTTTCCATTACTTTTAAATTATTTTTAAAGGAAAGGAATGATTTGTCATCAGGATAACCGGCTGTTGCAAGCATCATCTGATAGGGTGGAATCCTGTAATTCATCGGATGAGCCATGCAGGAATTATCCAGTTTTACAACCGTGGGGTTTACAAGAATGAACATGCGGTCAATAAAAGTTTTTAATATTGTTGAACAATGATAAAAATATATAGGTGTGGCCCAGACTACCAGATCGGATTGGGACATTTTTTCAAAGAGCGGGAAAAAATCATCTTTGCCATGATAAATGCAGTGTCCCTCTTCATTGATCCAGCAGTTAAAACATCCTGCACATGGTTTGATGTCGGCGTCTTTCAGTATCACCGTTGAAACATTGGCACCGGCTTTTTCCATGCCGGCCTGTAAATGCTCGACCAGGAGGTGAGTGGCTCCCTTTTTGCCCCTTGGAGAAGCAGAAAGAATAAGGACATTTTTTATTTTGTCGATTTTGCTTGCAGTAAAAATTGTATCTTTATCAACCTGCCAGTCGGTCCTGCCGGAAAAAATTTTTTTATACTGGAGAATAAATGCGAGGAGGCTTCCTTTTAACGAGAATTTTTTCTGAACCGCTGCATCTTTGCCGGAAATATACCCGCCTGCAATCTGTTTAAGGGTGTCGATATCCGTTGATATTGCAAAATAAGGATCGCTGCTTTTCCCCTCGATCACATCGACCTTATGGTTTTTTTTATCAATTGAGAGATAAAAACCATATCTGCCTTCATTTTCATTGAATTCATACTGGATATCCAGTTTATTTTTTGGCACTTTTTTGAAATTAATAAGTGCTGCCAGAAGATTCATGTAACGTTTGATTTCTGTTTTCTTGTCAGATTTTTCCATAATCTTATCCTTTTATTTGTTTTTTCTTTTTAAAATTTCCTCATATTCCTGACCAATGTCGGCTTCCATTAAATATACCGTCCTGTCAGCGAGTATGGTTTTTTTAATCATTTCAAACCCGAACATTGAATAGAATGCTTTCAGCCTTTTATCAGCCACTCCGTAAATATATTCATATCCTCTGGCCGCCAGATCGCAGACCGTAAAATCGAGCCAGCGATCCAGGCATTTCAAAAAGTCTTCGCCTTTCAAAATTTTTGTAGAATAAAGTGAATACCCTTCACAGATTTTCCTGTCATATTTAATGTCATCCCTGGTAAATCCCTCATTCAATAACGGCAGTTTGTTTTTGTTAAATGTAACGG
>JBJKSS010000286.1:0-3256 GCA_046703745.1 Spirochaetota bacterium | reverse complement strand
TCGGGCTGGCCATCGTAGAACGGATAATCAAACGGCACGGCGGGAAGGTGTGGGCCGAAGGAAGCCCCGGCCATGGAGCAGCCTTTTATTTTTCATTACCGGCGGGGGAAGCGGGATGAGCCGGTTGTTATATTAAAACGTTTCAAGGGAGATGCATAATATGGACAATGACTATGATCAGATTGAAATCCTCCTGGTAGAGGATAACCCGGAAGATGCCGAAATGGCGATGAGGGCCTTCAAAAAGCATAACCTGTCCAACAGGGTCGTTCTTGTCACGGACGGTGAGGAGGCACTGGATTATGTTTTTTCAAGGGGTTCGCACAGCGGAAGGGTAAACAGGGCAAATCCCAGGATGATTCTTCTAGATCTCAATCTTCCGAAAATCGACGGACTCGAGGTGCTTAAGGTACTGAAAGGCGATCCGTCAACCGGCGTGATCCCGGTCGTGGTTTTAACATCTTCAAGGGAGGAAAAAGACATGGTGGAAAGTTACAGGCTGGGGGTCAACAGCTATATCGTTAAACCCGTAGATTTCGACAAATTCGTCGAGTCCGTGAGGGATATCGGTTATTACTGGCTCGTACTTAACAAATTGCCATAATCTGCAAGCGGGGCTTAAAAATGAATGATGAAAATATTTTGCGTATTTTATTTGTCGAGGATTTTCTTACGGACACCGAAATTGCCGTGAGGGAGCTTCAGAAGTCTGACCTGGTCTTCAAATTCATGAGGGTTGATGCAAGGGAGGCATTTGAGAGGACGCTTGAAGAATACAGGCCGGACATTATTGTTTCGGATTACATGCTGCCGGAATTCGACGGAATGCAGGCACTCAAGCTGGCGCTTTCATTTGACCGGTTCATGCCGTTCATCGTGCTGACCGGTTCGATGAATGAAGACACGGCTGTTGCATGCATGAAAGCCGGTGCAACCGATTATGTCATAAAGGAGCATATAACGAGGCTGCCTTACGCTGTCAGGGAGGCGCTTGAAAAAAGCAGGGTGCAGAGGGAAAAGGATGCGGCGATCGGTCTCTTAAGGGAAAGCGAGGAAAGGTACAAGTCGCTGTTTCAAAACAATCATGCGGTCATGCTTTTGATCAACCCGGAAAATTCCATGATCATAGATGCCAATCCTGCGGCTTGCAGGTATTACGGCTGGACATATCAGGAGCTGACACACAGGAGTTTTTCCGACATAACCGTGCCTCCCGAGCCAGACAGCGAATCTGCCGGCGGCATGGGAATAAATTTAAACGATGAGTACGGCTATTATATCCTGAAGCACAAAATGTCGGACAACGCTCTATGTGATGTTGAAATTTACAGTGTGCCGATTTTATTGAACGGTAAAACGCTTAATTACTGCATAATCCATGATATTACCGGAAGAAGGCAGGCAGAGGAAAAAATCAGGAAAGGTCTCAGGGAAAAAGAGATACTCTTGAGGGAGCTCTACCACAGGACGAAAAACAACATGCAGGTGATTATCGCCATGCTTACCATGCAGTCCGAAAGCACCCGGAGTGAAGAAGTTAAAAAAATCATCCAGGAGACAAACAACAGGATACATGCGATGGCCCTCGTGCATAAAATGTTGTACCAGTTCGGCGATCTTTCGCAGATAAATCTCAAGGATTATTTTACGGAGCTCATATTTTTACTTATAAAAAGCTTCCAGGTTTCACCGGCGAAGATAAAGGTGAGGATGGATATGGAAACCATCCTTGTCTTTATTGATACTGCGATTTCCTGCGGTTTGATTTTGAATGAACTTATTTCCAATGTGTTTATCCATGCGTTCCCGGGTGATGAGAAGGGCGAAATCTCGGTCAGGCTTTTTCAGAAAGACGGCGATATGATTGTTCTTGAAGTCTGCGATAACGGCACCGGGGTGCCTGCTGATTTTGATTTCAGGTCACAAAAAACGCTGGGCCTCCAGATTATATTTTCAATTGCCGAAAGCCAGCTTATGGGGGATGTTGAATTCATTCCGGAAAACGGAATAAAATGCGTCATAAGTTTTAAAAATACCGCCCGGAAATTCAGACCCTGAGTCCGGAGTTTCATTTCCTGTTTCATGCATTCAATAATTTAATAATCATCATGGATTTTATGCCCCGCCTGGGGAATGCAGCCCTGATCAGCGGCACAAAATTGAATATCATTATGGAAAAAAGCATGCCGGTTATTAATAACGGTAAATAAAATGCCGAAAATATTTATTGATATTATATAATTAATAACAAGAAGCGTTATTATGACAGGCACGCAGAATCTGAAAATTTCAGCATTATCCGACCAGGAGGCTATCCGGAAAGCTCTGGAAAAAAGCTCCAGATTGTTCAATGTTGAAAAAAACAGGGTTCATTACAAGGTAATCGGCAAAAAAAGCATCCTTCTTACAGATATTTATTCCTACATTATCAGGGTCTGGACCGATCCCGACCCTTCACAAACTGTCAGTGTCCAGAGCTCCCATCATGCCGCCAACGACGGATATTTCAATTTATTCTACCAGAACGGTTATGCAATGCTTGCCGTTTTTTCGCCGAAAGAGCACGGCAGGCAGGTTTACAGCGACGATATAACGAAACGCATGAAGATGCTGGGTATCCCGTGGGTCGATGTTTTAACGATAGACGAAATAATAAAAAAGGCGGACGGCGTCCCGGTGAAACTTGTCAGCTGGCCGGATGGTGCGAAGTACGGTGCAAGGATGGATATTAAAATAAGCGAAGACAAGATGAGCGCCGCCATTGTCATTCATCCTCCCCTGGCTGGCGGGGGCGGAATTGTCAAAAATGATATTTTGAATTTTCTGAAGAAAAACAATATAGTATTCGGTATAGATGAAAAAGCGATCGATGACATGCTTGCGTCGGCCCGGTATGATACGGAATTCGTGGCGGCGTCAGGCAAACCGCCGGTGCCTGAAAAGAAAAAAATATTCAGGCTGAATTTCAAAATCGATTCGGGATCCGGAGATGATAAAAATGCGGCTAACGCCGTGGATTTCAAGAAAATCGATTATGTGCACAATGTCAGGAAAGATGATGTGCTCGCCGAGATACTTCCGCCCCGGCCCGGCATACCCGGGATGAATGTAATGGGAGAGGAAATAAGCCCGCCTGTTGAAGAATCCGCAGATATAAAGCCCGGAAGGAATACAGAGTGGGGCAATGACGGAAAAAAGATAGTTTCGTTGATAGACGGCAACCTTTCATATAACCTTGGTGAGATAAGTGTTGATT
>JBJKSS010000285.1:0-3636 GCA_046703745.1 Spirochaetota bacterium | reverse complement strand
ATTATGAGATGGGTACTGGCAAAGCCGATGTTATAACCCAGGGGAGGGGAATTGCAGGAAATATTATTTCGGCTTTGTATGTCGACCATGAGGGCAATTTATGGATTGGTTCACAGGGCAAGGGGATCACGCTTTTGAAAAGAGGACAAAGCAACTTTATTCGGTTCTCGCATTTGTCAAACAATACTCCTAAAACCTTTGTCGAAGATGATCAGGGTCGGTTGTGGGTAGGAACCGAGGGGCAGGGAGTGTTTGTTATGCAGGGGGATATCATTATGAAACATTATACCATGCGTGATGGAATTTTAGCTAATCTGATTAATTTTATTAATGTTGATAGTACTGGTAATGTGTATATTGGAACTAATAAAGGGCTGAATAAATTTGATATCAAGGAAAATAAAATATACAGTTACACCCGGCGTAATGGTTATGTAGGGATTGAGTCAAAAGATAATGCTTCATTGTGTGATCGTTATGGAAATATGTGGTTTGGAACTATCAATGGAGCCATAAAGTATACGCCTGGACTTGACAAGCCTAAAAAAATCGAACCTCTTACTCATATTACCAGGATGAGGGTAAATCTTGAAGATGTACCCATGGTTGAAGGTATGAAATTAAGGTATAATCAAAATTCCATCATTTTTGATTTTAACAGTATTTGCCTTACAAACCCTGATGCTGTGCGTTATAAAGTAATGCTTGAAGGAAGTGATAAGGATTGGCAGCCTGTAACTGAACAATCATCTATTAAATATTCAGCACTTCATCCAGGAAATTTTATTTTTAAAGTTGTTGCCCGCAATAGCTATGGGATGTGGAATAAAAAACCGGCTTCGCTTGCATTCCAGATCATACCACCTTTTTATCAAACATGGTGGTTTGTATTATGTATATTGATTTTTATTGTGCTGATTGTTTACGCCTTTGTAAAAATTCGGGAGGGAAATCTTAGAAGAGAAAATCGTTTGTTGGAAGACAAGGTTCAGGAACGAACGATGGAAGTTACCAGCGCCAATGAGCAATTGGCAATGAAGAATAAAGATATTACCGATAGTATTCGTTATGCCCAACGAATTCAATTAGCTATCTTACCTCCTGAAGTCCCTTATAAAGACGTATTTATTCTTTATAGACCAAAAGTTATTGTTAGTGGTGATTTTTATTGGATTTCAGAATTGGAGGATGCGGAATTTTTGGCAGCTGTTGATTGTACCGGCCATGGTGTGCCAGGAGCATTTATGTCGTTTATCGGATATAGCAGTTTGAATAAGATAGTTAAGGATAACCAGGTGGCCAAACCTTCCGAGATATTAAAACAGTTGAATATTGAGGTAACCCAAACGCTTCATGAGCAAGGTGACGATAAGGTAAATGATGGAATGGACTTATCTTTAATTAAATATCAACCCTCCTCTATGAAATTAGAATTTGCAGGTGCGTTTAATCCACTATGGTTGATAAGACATGGAGAGTTGATTGAAATACGGGCAGATCGTTGTTCTATCGGTAGAGCCACAGGTGTTGACAGGGAGTTTACAAATCATGAAATAAAAATTGAATCGGGAGATATCATTTATATTTTCTCAGATGGTTACGCCGATCAATTTGGGGGTGAAGATGGAAAGAAATTTAAAACTCGTGCATTTAAAGATTTATTGGTTAATATTTATAAGGAACCTGTTGCAAAGCAAAGAGAAATACTCGAACAAACCATTGTTAGCTGGCAGGGGAATAATGAACAGGTAGATGATATCCTGGTAATTGGCAGACGCTTTTAGCGTAAATCATGGAGAAGAAAATATTTATTGCTCCTGATAAAAGAGCATTATTATCAAGCTACAAATGTATGGGTTAAATAAAAAAAGGCGATGCTCAATGAACATCGCCTCTATTATCCTATGAAATAAATATTGATGCTAAAAAAAGATTGTTTGAATATCCTTGGTATCAATTGACGTTTCAACCACTTCCTCAGTTAAAGGATTTATGGTTTGCACCTTTATTTGATTTTTCTTATCTCCAACGCCATAACATGAGAGACTAATGTCGGCATCATTCAGAGTTACTTCCACTCCGTCTTTTTTGGTAATAATAATGGTACCTTTCTCATTTTCTCCTGTTGTGACAGCAGGTTTGGTAAAGTTTATCAAATCAATGCGACTTATCTTACTATAATCGTCAATCTCGGTAACATTCTTAAGGTACATTCCTTTGATAAGAATAAAACTTTTAAAATAGTCTGTACCACTGCAATGGAGCTGACCAAAATGATGCGCTTGTATTGTTTCACCATTCTTTAAAAGAATCCTTGCAGGAGTAAGATCCTGACTTTTTGCGCCAAATGCAATCATTGCAAAAGCTAATAATACAACTAATCTTCTCATAAGGGTAGTTAACGTATTAATTATGAATAATTTATTTCATACTCCTTTTACGTGTATAAAATTAGGAATATTTTCTAATTTTTACTGTTTTTTTGTTTCTAAATAGAACCTAATAAATGGAATTCTATTAAATGAAAAAGATTATCCCGGTTAAACAACGATAAATATGACGGTTTATTTTATACGCAAAAATTTACTTTTAGCAATTGCATTGTTATCAACTAGCCTTTTTATTCTTTGAGAATCTTTAATTTTAGTGAATTTAAAGTATATACAAAATTAACCTCCTGAATTATGAAAAAAGAAGAAAAACATTATTGTCAGGTTTGTAAAGAAAAGAAAGATGATGAGGAGCTATTCCCATGTGAATTATTGCGTCCTTCCTTGGCTGATTTTATGGAAAAGAGTTTTACCGATTGGAAGCCGGAAGGTATGATTTGTATAAAAGATCTTAATACATGGAGAGGTAAATATATTGAGCATGTGATGAAAACCGAGGAGGATGAAACTAAGGAATTGCAGGAAGAGGTGATTACCAGCATGGCACAACAGGAGGTGATTACCCGAAACGTTAATGCTGAATTTAGCCAGGAATTAACTTTCGGTGAGCGTCTGGCTGATAAAATTGCCGAGTTTGGTGGTAGCTGGAAGTTTATCATTACGTTCGCGGTGATTTTACTCGTTTGGATAGCGGTAAATACCTGGATATTACTTTCTAAACCTTTTGATCCCTATCCTTATATTTTGCTGAATCTTGTACTGTCATGTTTGGCTGCCTTGCAGGCTCCGGTGATTATGATGAGCCAGAACCGGCAGGAAGCTAAAGATCGTTTGCGAGGTGAACACGACTATAAGGTGAATCTGAAGGCAGAGCTTGAAATCAGACATTTAAATGAGAAAATCGATCATCTGCTTATGAAACAATGGCAGCGATTAATGGAAATTCAGCAGTTCCAGACTGAAATTATGGAACAAATTCTGAATAAAAAGAAAGAATAAATATCATTGCAAAAAGCTAGGTACGTTCTGTCTTTGCCAATAATGCAACTTTTGCTCGTGCACGTTTCAATCGCATTTTTACAGCACTTTCAGAAAGGTTCATGGCTGTCTGGATAGCTTTAATGGGAATATTATCCTGGTAGTGCATCAACAGGAGTGCCTTGTCTTCAGGAGGTATCTTTTCCAGTAACCGGCTTAAACGATCAAATTTAAGCTCGGGTTCTTCTTCTACGTCTTCATCAATAGT
>JBJKSS010000284.1:0-3082 GCA_046703745.1 Spirochaetota bacterium | reverse complement strand
ATCGCTGTAATGGAGTATCCTTCTGGACGAATGGGCAGCTTCCTCGGTATAGTCAAGGCCGCCGCTTGAATCCCTGTTGAATTCTATGCCGACTTTATCGATCAGAAAATCAAACACAAGCCTCGGCGCCTCTTTGCTGAACATTCTAACAGCTTCTATGTTGTTATACCTGCTGCCGGCCATGTAAATGTCATTTGCAAGAAGCTCCTCATTATCGATTTCCCGCCATGCAACTATCCCACCCTGAGCATAGTTGGTATTGGTTTCATTAACCTTGTCTTCCTTGTTGATCAAAACGACATTCAACCCGGCTTCTTTCAGGTGAATGCCCGCAGTGAATCCGGCAATACCGGTACCGATGATAACAACATCAAAAAATTTTCTCAAGGCGTTATCTTCCTTTGCTGCAGAGCAGAATAATTTAGAAATATTAATTTTATGAAGGCTCTCGACGGATAATATGATAAAAATTATGAAAAAAATCAAGCTTTTATTCTTCCAAATTACAGGTAAGACTCAAAATCCAGCGGGAAATCTTCATATATAAAAGGAGTCTCCTCCCCTGCATAAGGATACATAACCATCCTCAGGTTGATATTGCTCAGCTCTTTCATACGCCTTGCTTCATTCTCATCGATCTGGTGCTCGAGCCTGTTCAGGTTGACAATCGAATCGCTGTAATATTTGGTCGCCTCAATGAGATATTTTGTCTTGCCTGTTTTTTCAAATTTTTTCTGATAGATCGCTCCGAGGTTGTTTGCGGTCATTTTCAGCATGTCCAGTATTTTGACATCCTTTTCGTCATTCACCATAAGCGGATAATTTTGCTGGGCCAGGTCATCGAAATGCATGTAGGTTTCAAGCATCCAGCTCTCGGCAAGATCATAATTGCCTATTTGATAGTAAATCGTACCTATCATGAATTTCAGATTGGTATTGTCCTTGTGCGTGTCAAGAAGCAGCGATATCCTCTGCATTGCACTGACATAATCCTTTTCCCTGTAATATATCCATCCCAGGTTGTAATTGAGCCTGTCATTTTTAAATCCTTTTTGCTCGGCTTCAAGATAAAGATCCTTCGCTTCCTTGTACCCGTCGGGTTTATTCTCAAGCGAAAAATTGGCTAGATTGTAATATGCCCTCCCGTTATCCGGATCAGCTGTTATGCCCTTCAGAAAATATTGCTCGGCCTTTATACTTGCTTTTTGGGCAAGTTCGTAATTCTCACCAAGGTCGGTGTAAACATTTGACAAAATCTCCTGGTATCCTGGCGAGTTGTAAAGATCAGGATCGGCGGTTTTAAGCCTGTCAAACTGCCTTAAGGAGCTTTCCAGATATGATCTCTCATCATCCCTGGCATTTAAAATTTTATTATACCTTGCATACTGGTAGTCGATTTGCGGCAATATCTGATTGCGGCCAACCGACCTGGACGCCTTTTCAAGAATGCTTTTTACATTATCCAGTTCGTTTATATTCAATAAATACCGTGCAAGCTCGGTATAGGCAACAGGATTTACCTTGCCTCCAAATACTTTTTCGATATATTCATAATGCTTCATTATTTCCTTATGATTTTTTTCCCTGATTGCGATATAGAGTTTGCCGTAAACCGCATCCTTGTTTTTTTTGTCTATATCAAGGACGTCAAGATAAGTCTGCCAGGCCCTGTCAAGCTTTGAATAATCATCGTTCGACCAGTCATAATAATCCTGTGCCAGCCCCAGAAGGGCCTTTATATCCTTGTCATTTATTTTAAGAAGCGTTTTGTACCTGGTCTCTGCCCTTTCATAATCGCCTTTGACCCTGTAAAAATCGGCAAACTCAAGGGCAAGAGGTTCATCGAATGGTCTCATGCTGGTGGCAAGGTCATATTTTTTTTCGGCTTCAAGGTAGCGTTTTTTTTGCTTGTAGAGCCTTGCATAGTCAACCACCTCGCCGTACCTCGGTTGTATTTCGAATGCAGCCTTGAAATCCTTGTCCGCCTCCCAGTAAACATTGTTCTTTATATTTTTTTTGCCCTGTTTATAATAGGAAGAGGCTTCAAATGTCGGCCTTAAAACAAAGAGGAAGAGGAAAAGTCCGAGTGCAAACACCGCAGCCCCGGCCGATATAGCGGCCAAAACAGGCATGAGGTTTTTTTGAAGCTGATAGGACAGTGACTTCTTTCTTTCCTCAAACTCGACACCAGTATGCTTGATGCCGCTTATATGTATCAGTGACCTGTCACTGGTTATCTTCTCATACAGCCTTATAATGACCGAAGGCGCTTCGTTTTTTATCAGCGCATTGATCAGCGGCCTTAGCTGCTTGTTTGAATACTTGTTGCTGATTATCGCCTTTGAGATCTTTAACTCGGCATCCTTGGGCAGCGAGGTAAGGGTGACAACGACCTGTTTACGCTGATCCTCGGTTAATTCCAGTTCGATATCCTTGTCCTTGCTGACATCTTCCCTGGATAATTCCTCCGGAACCTTGCCCATATCATCCGAAAGCTTGATTTCGGAAATATTAAACTCTTCGCCCGCACCTTCACCCGGGGAAGGGAATTCTCCTCCGATTTCGCTTAACTTGTCAAGGCTCAAAGAATCAAGGTCGAATAAGTCTCCGCCCTTGCTTTCATCGCCCAATCCCGATAAATCCGAGAGGCTCTCTTCTCCCAATCCTGATTCACCGGTTTCAGGCTGCTGGAGGGACAGTTCATCCAGCCCTTCGACCCCAAGGTCAAAAGAGGGTCCTTCTTTCCCTTCTTCACCGGCGCCCTCCTCCTGGAAATTAAAGGATTCGTCCAGGGAAGACTCTGATGGCGGCTCTCCGCCGGGTGCTTCGCCCATCTCATCCATGTTGAATTCTTCGGGCATTTCTCCGGTTTCGGCCTTTTCGGAAGGCTGTTCACCCAGGAGGCTCGACAGGTCGTCGAGACCGCCCAAACCTTCATCCGTGCCGCCTGTAAAATCGAAGGGTTCCTCTTTTTGCCCGCCGATGCCCTGATCAAATCCCCCGGCAAGATCTTTGAGCCCCTCATCCATGCCCATCGGTGACATTTCACCGGATTCTTCGAGCGGCGTCTCTTTAAAGAAAT
>JBJKSS010000283.1:0-4096 GCA_046703745.1 Spirochaetota bacterium | reverse complement strand
GACCTTGGTGCCCTTGCTTTTCCCCGTACCGGTTTGTGCGAATACATCGCCGCCGTTTAAAAATACCAGCGGTATGTTTGCAAATGTCTCGACGTTATTCAAAACGGTTGGTTTGTCGAATAATCCTTTTTGTGCAGGGAACGGCGGCCTGGGTCTCGGCTCGCCACGCTTTCCTTCGATAGAAGCCATGAGCGCGGTTTCCTCGCCGCATACGAATGCACCGGAGCCCATCCTTATGTCAAGATCGAATGAAAATTTGCTGCCCAAAATGTTTTTACCCAGAAGGCCGCATTCTCTTGCCCTGACAATTGCCCTGTTTAATCTCTCCACCGCAAGGGGGTATTCTGCCCTTACATAGATATAACCTTCGGCGGCGCCGATTGCATAGGCACCAATTATCATTCCCTCAATTACAGAATGCGGGTTGCCTTCAAGCACGCTCCTGTCCATGAATGCACCGGGGTCGCCCTCATCTGCATTGCAGAGTATGTATTTCACTTCTGCGGCGCTCTCCTTTGTAAACTGCCATTTAAGATAAGTGGGGAATCCCGCTCCGCCTCTTCCTCTAAGGCCGGATTTTTTCATCTCGTTAATGACGTCATCCTGGCTCATTCCGCTTAACACCTTTGATACTGCGGCATATCCGTCATGCGCAATGTAATCCTCTATGCTTAAAGGATTTACGACACCGCAGTTTTTAAGGACGACTTTTTTCTGCTTTTTAAAAAAATCGATGTCATCCATTTTAGGAATTATCCTGTTATGCACCTCGTCATCATAAACGAGCCTCTCTACTATCTTCCCGCCGATTATGTGGCTTTCAATTATCTCTTTTGCATCGGCCGGCTTGACATTTATGTAGCAGACATTGTCGCTGCCGATGACGATCATCGGTCCCCCGGAGCATGGGCCGAGGCATCCGACCTCATGTATTGCTACCTTATCCTGCAAATTATTCTCATCGATTGCCTTAAGAAGCGCGTCTTTCAGCTCCATCGAGCCGCTTGCAAGACATCCCCCGCCGATGCAGAGCCTTATCGTTTCTTTTATGCCGGCACTGTTTTTTTTATTTTCTTCTATTATATATGTTCTTAATTTATTCAAATCAGCGGCAGATTTGACGGCTTTGTCTATGTTATACTTTTGCATTTGCTTCACTCCTTTGTTCCTTTTCCGTTTCCCTGTATTTGCTGAGTAAATCGCTTATCCTCGAAGGCTTGACTCTCTGGAATATGTCGTCGTTTATCATGATTACCGGCGAGAGCCCGCAGGCGCCGAAACAACGCCCTATTTCAAGGGAAAAAAGACGGTCAGGCGTGGTTTCACCAATGTCGATGCCCAGCTCATGCTTGACGGAGGCCAGAATTTCCTTGCCTCCCCTCACGTAGCATGCAGTGCCGAGGCAAACCCTGATGAGGTTTTTTCCCCTGGGTTTGGTTGTAAAAAAGGAATAAAACGTTACCACTCCTGCGACCTCGCTGAACGGCTTGTCGAGCCTCACGCTTATCCTCTTCAAGGCAGCTTCCGGCAGGTAACCGAACATCGTCTGGGTTATCTGGAGCACAGGTATCAGGGCGCCGGGTTTGCCGGCATAATCATCAAGCACTTTATCAAGATTTTCCAGGATTTCTTCCTCAGAAAGATCCATGCAATTGCATTTTTTCGTTTCGGCCATCAAATTCTCCTTTAGCTGTTACAAACGGAACAACTAAAGGCAATAATAAATCTTTAAAAAAAATAATCAAGTGAAAAATTAAAATTAATTGTAAAATTTTGTTTTTCAAAGGACTGGCTAAGGCTCAAAAATTATTAAAAACAGGGATATTAGTGAGTTTTATCCGCCGTTTGTTACAAATATAACAATCATCAATCAAAATTAATTTTTAAACGATTTCCTGTATTCAAAAGGATTGGTGCCAAATTCTTTTTTAAACACCCTGTTGAAATGTGTGACATTGTTGTACCCGGTATTAAAGGCGATTTCAATGATCTGCCTGTCCGTTTCTGCAAGCAGTCTCTTTGATTCTTCCAGCCTTATGAGATTCAAATATTGCTTGAATGACAGAGCATTGTACTTTCTTATGATCTCGGATATTTTGCTCTCCGAAACGCCGGTACTCCTATTGATGAAAGACAGGGAAATTTTCTGGGAACTATAGTTTTCCTTGATAAAATCAAAAATTTTCCTGGCTTCGATATCGGAAAAATTTTCCATCTCTACCGGGCTGTGAAGCTTTATCAATTCATTCTTTTGACGTACCGTTTCCCTGTATTTCCAGATTAGCTTCTTCGCCTCATAAAATAAAAGCATTGCTATATAGATAAAAAAAACAATTTTCAGACAGGAGAGAAAAATCCGAAATACATCTCTCCTGAATTCTATCTTTTCAATGAGCAAAGTGTTCTCCACACCGATCAAATTCTCATCTTCTGCCTGAATGACAAAGGCTTTGATCTTTTTCAGCTTGATCCTTGTGCTTTTGCCTATAAACGAACTGTTGAACTTAAGCCACCAGAAAGGCACAATAAAATCGCTGAAATTAATCTTATAATCTTTTATTTTATCGTGAGGATTGATAATCTCCTCGGAATACAGAAATTTCAGGTAATCATCCGGAGTTGAATATCCATCCAGATAGGACAATATCCTGACATAAAGCACGGCTTTTTTCGTTGATTTGAGCCTTAATACCAGATAATCATACCTCGACAAATCGATACCGTTTTTATTGTCTGTAAAAAATTTAACACCGCAAAATGCAAGGTTCGTGTCTTTCATCAATGTATAATCAACCGTCAAGCCTTTATCATTTTGAGCGACAATGCGGATATCGGAGTTTTTTCCCCTCTCCTCATTGAATGTCTTGACGGATATGTCCCTGTTGCCGGGATAGAATGTCAAGTTTGAATCAATAGCCGCGGGAATCAAATAAATGAAAACCGATAAGGGCAAAAACAATATTACTAAATACAGATTTTTTTTATTTATTTTCATGGGTTTTTATCTATTTTAATTTTTTTATGACCTGTTTGTCAATATTTCTTTGAGAAATACTGCACGAGATTTGTTTATTTTTTTGATTAAAGCATTCAAAAAATTATTCGCACAAAAAAAATTGTAAATATGTAAAGTTTTACTTGGATTATGTAAAGAAAAAATTTGCAAAAAAAACTATAAATCGTTTGAGAATACTAAATAATAAGGAGCAAATTACTATGTTAAGAAAATTTTTGTCATTATGCATTTTAATCATTGTTTCATGTTTCTTAATTGAAGCCAGTGAAACATCAAAAAAAGAAAAAGTCAAATTTCAGGCGGAATTCCAGGACCCGTCCCTGTGGAACGGCAAAAAGCTTCCAAAAAGCCAGAAATGCACGTTTTCAGAAGAATGCAAAACACCTGCAATTTCATTGAAAAATGTGCCGGAAGATACGGAAGCTTTCATAATTGAATACTGGTACACATTGAAAAGGGGGGACAACGAACCATTCTACACAATAGGTTTTAATATCAATGACAAGGCATCAGAGATTGTCATACCCAGTATGGGAGAAAAATCCCCATTGCCTGAAGGTTTTTTTTATATGACAGACAAATATAACCTCTGCTGGAAAAAAGCCGAGGAAATAGAAAACCTGGGACCATGCCATACCATTGAAAATTATAAAATAATCATTAAACCTATAAAATATACTGATAAAGAAAAAAATAAATATAAAGTATTAAGCAATTATATTTTGCCGATCGGGGTTAATTCGAAATAAACATTTAGAAGCAAGGTAAACCGGAGTCTTGATCATCAATCCGTCAAACTCCGGTTTATTCCCTTCCTGCACACTGCCAAATATAATTCGGGGTTAAAATTTAAAAAAAGCCCCGAAAATTTCTCTTGAAATCCGGCGTTTGATCGTAAATCTCTCAAACTTCGGTTTATTCCCCTTCTGCACACTGCCAAATGTAAGGGGATTCGGTATGATCTTCTTCCTCTGTGAATGATAAATTATAACCTGAATCATATTTTCTAACTTTACTTATTCTGTTTCTCAGGCTTAAATAATACAAATGGAGAATAAAAATGGCTGGATTAACCTTATC
>JBJKSS010000282.1:0-5604 GCA_046703745.1 Spirochaetota bacterium | reverse complement strand
GATATGAAAGCATCTGGAAATTATCCTCAACAACAAGTATGGTCTTTTTGTCATTATCAAATTGTTCCTCGGTTATACCGGCAGGAATTTCAGGGTATATGAATGCAGGATCGTCCAAATCCGTATTTATTTCATCATTTTCCTTCAAATTATACAAATTTAAATTTATACTTATGCTGGTACCCACACCCGGTTTGCTGCGCAGGTCAATCCTTCCCCCGGCTTCATCAATTATTGTTTTTACAATCGAAAGTCCCATGCCGATACCCTGAATATTATTCTTGTTCCGGGTAACCTGGTAATACGGATCAAAAATATTATTTATGCTTTCTTCGGGTATCCCGATGCCGTTATCCCTGACGGTAAAAAACAGTCCGTCATTCTCACTGTGCAAAATAATTTCTATGGTACCGTTATCACCGGTATACTTTATTGAATTATCGACAAGATTGTTTATTATTCTGTCAAGAGCATACGGATCCATCCTGATCAGGATATCTTTTTCTATGTCTTCAATTATTGAAATCTTTTTCTTTTCGGCAATCAGCCTGAACAGGCGGATACGGCTCTCCAGTATGGCAGAAAAATCAAGCACCGCATCATGATTATACAGCATTTTGCCCCTGTTTATTTTCTCTATATCAAGAATATTCGTGATGTCTTTTTTAAGCTTCTGAATGTTGTATCTTACAATCTGCATAGATTCGGAGTTGCCCGTATCCTCAATGTGCCTGTTGAGGTAATTTTCTATAAGCGTAAGCGGGGTCTTTATTTCATGGGAAATATTAATGAAAAAATTGGACTTCAATTCGCTTGCTTTTTCTATTTTTTCCTTTGCTTCCGAAAGTTCAAGGGTCCGTGCCCTCACCTTTTCTTCCAGGTCAGCCTTTAAGGCAACAAGTTCCTTGAATTCGGTATTGAATTTCCTTGAAAGTACATACGCAAAAATGAACACTACAAGGCCTATCAGCAAATAATTGTTCCTGAAAAAAACATTTATATCCGCCAGAAGAATTATTTTGCTGACAATTATATAAATAATTATCAATACCGAGCCGGTTAAAATAATCATCGAAGATATATCCCTGAATATCCTGTTTTTAACCGAATAATAAATAAATATCGCCGTAAGTATGACCTGTAAGCCAATATATACGGCAAATGAAATATTTTCCAGATTTTCATTGAACCACTGGTAACCGGTTTTAAAGCAGACCAAAGTCATTAAAAAATCTGCAAAAAAAACCGCGTATGCTGCATAAAAAAATTTATTTGTGTTTTTTGGCGTATTGATAATGGCCGAAAGAAATTTGACATAAAAAATAATCTCAAAAAAAAGACAGAAATAGGTGCATGGAAGTACAACAAGTGACAGTTTATTATCATCAAGGAAAAGCGTTATAAGGGAATTATCGAAAAAAATGTAAAGCGCCAGGCTCAAAATGAACATGGAAAAATACATGTTGTATTTTTCTATTTCATATTTCCTGCGGCCGATATAGACCAGGGCATTATATACCGAAACAGACAATAGTATTGCTATGGAGAATGAATCTGTGATCACCCTGATTATAAAAGGCATAATCTGTTATCTTATCCTAATAAAAATAATTATTCAACATGAACTATTTAAGTATAATAACAAATTTTACCGGAATTACGAGGGTATTTTCAGGAGAAAAAACGGTAACTTTTGATTTTTAAATAAAAAATGCAGTTTATAAAACAGATAATTATTCAATAAACTGCATCAATCCGGCATACATGTTATTTTTTTACAGGTGCACTTTTTATCTTGTTTTTGCTTTTCGGTCTTGATTTACCGTACGTGCCCCTGAAAATTTTGCCTTTTTTTGACCTTCTGTCGCCTTTTCCCATTTAATTACACCTGCCATTGTCAATTTATATTATGCAAACCCACGGTCTGCATTTTTTCGTATATTAATTTTTATTTGTAATAAGTCAATATTAATTTACTTTTTATTTCTAAGATTGTTATCTATCATTTTTGCCGCTTCCCTGGCATGATTGAATGCCCAAACTACAAGGGATGCTCCCCTTGCAGCGTCGCCCGCAGAATAAACATTGTCAACCGATGTCAGCCCGTAGCCGAAATTATTCGTCTTGATGTTGCCCCTGGTGTCAAGCTCTATACCCGAATCCTTGACAAGTTTATCATGAACCGGATGCTCGAAGCCCATTGCAAGAAAAACTATTTCAGCATCGAATTCCTTTTCAGTACCCGGTATTTCTTTCATTTCCCATTTTCCGTTATTGCTGATCCATTCGACTTCGCTTGTGAGCACCTTTTTAACAGAACCATCACCCCTGTATTCCTTTGTCAAAATTGACCAGTACCTGCTGCATCCTTCTTCATGGGAGCTGGAAGTCCTCAATTTCTTGGCGTACATCGGCCATGGTGTCTCATCGTCCCTTGACTCCGAAGGCCTGGGAAGGATTTCAAGCTGACACACGTTTTTCGCCCCCTGCCTTCTTGCCGTGCCTATGCAGTCCGAGCCGGTGTCACCGCCGCCTATTACCACTACATTTTTGCCTTTGGCATCTATAAGCTCTTCTGCGGAAAACTTCTTGCCGTCCACTCTCTTGTTCGACTGTTTCAGGTAATCGGTTGCGAAGTATATGCCTTTTAATTCCCGGCCCTTTATCTTAAGATCCCTCGGCGACCTGCTGCCCAGGGTAAGGAGAATCACGTCAAAGCCCTTTTTTAATTCTTCAAACCCTACATCAGTGCCGGCATTGACCCCGGTTTTAAAAACCACGCCTTCAGCAACGAGCTGGTCTATCCTCCTGTCAATAAGGCTTTTCGGCAATTTGTAATCAGGTATGCCATATCTTAAGAATCCGCCCGGCTTTTCATCCTTCTCAAACACGGTCACACTGTAGCCCATCCTGCAAAGCTCTTGGGCAGCAACCAGCCCTGCCGGACCCGAACCTATTATTGCTATGGATTTGTCTATCCTCTTTTTCGGAGGCATTGGCTTGATCCAGCCGTTTTCAAAACCTTTTTCAGTTATTACAAGCTCTATATTTCGTATGGTCACAGGTTCCATGCCGACATTAAGCGTACATGCTTCCTCGCACAGGGCCGGGCAGATGTGGCCGGTGAATTCCGGAAAATTGCTCGTCCTGTGAAGAAGTTCGCAGGCTTCTTTCCACATTCCCCTGAAAACGAAATCGTTGAAATCCGGTATGTTGTTTGATAACGGGCACCCGAATCCATGGCAAAAAGGCACGCCGCAGTCCTGGCACCTCGATGCCTGCTGTTTTATGAAATCGTCCGTATAGTCCTTGTATAATTCATGAAAGTCTTTAACTCTTTCTTCCGGAGACCGAAATTCAAAATCCTGTCTCTTAATGTTTTTATAACTGTTATTATCTTTTTTTGGAGTAGCCACCGTATACCTCCTCCGTAACTTCCATTGTCTGTGAATTTGCCAATTCCTGCTCCTTTATTCTCTCCAGGGCCTTCCTGTAATCGATCGGGAAAACCTTTACAAACCTGTCAAGGGAGCTTTCCCATGTATCAAGTATCGAGGCGGCTATTGCCGAACCTGTGTATTTATAATGATCCTCTATGAGCTTTTTGAGAAGCTCGATGTCCTCATCATCATTCACAGGCAAGAGATCAACCATGTCGAGGTTGCAGTGCGTGTCAAACAGTTGATCCCTGTCATAGACATACGCTATGCCGCCGGACATTCCTGCTGCGAAGTTTCTCCCGGTTTTGCCCAGCACCACTACCCTGCCGCCTGTCATATATTCGCAGCCGTGATCGCCCACTCCTTCGACAACCGCAGTCACGCCGCTGTTTCGTACTGCAAACCTTTCGCCTGCCTCGCCCCTTATGAATACTTCGCCGGCGATCGCACCATATAGCAGAGTGTTGCCCACTATTATGTTGTCATCCGACTGAATATCGCTGTTTTTCGGCGGATAAACTATGATCCTGCCGCCGGAGAGGCCCTTACCCAGGTAATCATTCGCAAATCCCTCAAGCTCGAACTTCACGCCATTTATGAGGAACGCACCGAAACTCTGTCCCGCTGCCCCGTTGAATTTGAAATGTATCGTATCTTCAGGCAATCCCTTCTCGCCGTATTCTTTTGCGATTAACCCGGAGAGCATTGTCCCCGCAGTCCTGTGAATGTTCCTTATGTTCATTTCCTTGTACAGCTTCGATTTGTTTTCTATGGCATCCTTTGCAAGGTCTATGAGAACATTTTTGTCTATTGATGTATCGAGCATGTGATCCTGTATCTCAGTGCACCTGATATTAATCGGTTTTTCAGGATTGTAGTATAAAATCTTTTCGAAATTAATTGTCTGGGCCTTCCAGTGCACTATGTCCCTGTTAACCTCAAGAAGATCTGCCCTGCCTATGAGATCGTCTATTTTCCTGATACCAATCAGCGCCATGTATTCCCTGGCTTCCTGTGCAACGAACCTGAAAAAATTAACCACATAATCAGGACCTCCCTTGAACAGTTTACGCATCTCCTCATCCTGTGTCGCTATACCCATTGTACAGGTATTGAGATGACACTTCCTCAGGAGGCAGCAGCCCATCGATACGAGAGCCGCTGTTGCGAAACCGTATTCTTCTGCACCGAGCAGGGCGCCGATTACAACATCGCGGCCCGTTTTCATCCCGCCGTCAACCTGCAGCCTTACCTTGTCACGGAGGTGATTTTCCACAAGCACCTGCTGCGCCTCGGATAACCCGAGCTCCCACGGAATGCCTGCATGCTGTATGGAAGTAAGCGGTGATGCGCCCGTGCCCCCGTCGTAGCCGGAGATAAGCACCATATCGGCCTTTGCCTTTGCCACACCTGCCGCAACGGTTGCCACACCTACCTCACTGACCAGCTTGACAGAAATCCTCGCATCAAGGTTTGCATTCTTGAGATCGAATATGAGCTGTGCTATGTCCTCGATCGAGTAGATGTCGTGATGGGGCGGCGGAGAAATAAGAGTTACACCCGGAGTGGAGTTTCTTACCCTGCCGATCTCATCGTTGACCTTGTGGCCGGGAAGCTGGCCTCCTTCGCCCGGTTTTGCTCCCTGAGCTATCTTTATCTGTATCTCCCTTGCATTCGCAAGATAATTTATCTGTACACCGAACCTTCCGCTCGCAACCTGTTTCACAGCCGAGCATGCACTGTCCCCGTTTAGCAGGGGTTTGAACCGTTTTGGATCCTCGCCGCCCTCGCCGCTGTTTGACATGCCTCCGATGCGGTTCATTGCTATTGCCATGGATTCATGCGCTTCCCTGCTTATCGAACCGAAAGACATCGCCCCGGTAACAAAACGTTTCATGATTGATTCTACAGGCTCGACCTCATCGATCGGCACAGGCTCGACATTTTTGAATTTGAACATTCCCCTCAGTGTGTAGAGGGACTTTTCCTGTTCGTTTACGACTTTTGAATACTCCTTGAATGTCGAATAATTATTGCGCCTTACCGCATCACGGAGCCTTGAAATTGTAACCGGGTTCCATAAATGCCGTTCACCTTCCTTCCTGTAATGAAAAATCCCGAGGTAGTCGAGGGGCTTGAGTTTGTAATCCGACATGATATCATC
>JBJKSS010000281.1:0-9530 GCA_046703745.1 Spirochaetota bacterium | reverse complement strand
CTTGTCGGTTCTGTAATCTGGGAGGAAAAAGAATGGGAAGACAGAAAGCAATATCCGATCGGTGTAAATATTTTGAAAGAAGGATTGGAGTTATGAAAAATGTAGAAATTATAAAAAATATGATTTTTAAGGCTTCTGAAAAACTAAAGAATGCAAAAATTTTATACAGGGAAAAAGCGTATGATGATGCTTCTTCCAGGGCTTATTATTGCATATTTCATGCAATTAGTGCAGTATTGTTTTCAAGGGATTTGACTTTTTCTTCTCATAAGGAAACCATAGGAAATTTTAACAAAGAATTTGTCAAAACCGGCATATTTCCAAAAGACTATAATACTAAAATTGAAATATTATTTAACGCAAGGCAGATCGGTGATTATGATGTGAAAAAATATATCGATGCGGAACAGGCTGAAGAGAACATCAATTATGCATCTGAAATAATCATACGGTGCAAGGAACATTTATCAAAAGTCTATAACGTTAATGAAGATTACTGGAATAATTAATACAACAGGATAAAATAAGATGGCTGAAAAAATTACCTGGATACCATTCGACATAATGGAAAAATTCATGACAGAGGTGTTTACGGGCCTCGGCGTTCCGGCGGGCGAGGCTGCGATTTGTGCCGATGTGCTCATAACCTCGGACAAGCGCGGCATTGATTCCCACGGCACGAACAGGATGAAACCGATATATTACGACAGGATCAAAAAAGGCATACAGTTTGTCAATACCGATTTTGAAATCGTAAGGGATAGCCCTACGACCGCCGTCATCGACGGGCACAACGGCATGGGCCACGTCATCGCAAAGCGTTCGATGCGGATCGCAATCGACAAGGCGAAAAAATACGGTATGGGAATGACAGCAGTTCGCAACTCCACACATTACGGGATCGCGGGTTATTATGCGATCATGGCTGCGAATGAAGGAATGATCGGCATCACAGGCACCAATGCAAGACCGTCGGTTGCCCCAACGTTTGGTGTTGAGAATATGCTCGGCACCAATCCGCTGACATTCGGCATGCCGACCGATGAGGATTTCCCCTTTGTGCTTGACTGCGCCACCTCGCTCACCCAGCGCGGCAAGATCGAGCTTTATGCGAGGGAATGCAGGGAATGTCCCGAAGGCTGGGTAATCGATGAAGACGGCGAAACAACTTCGGACAGCAAGGCTATTCTGGACGAACTTGTCAAGGGCAAGGCGGCTCTGTCCCCGTTGGGCGGCATAGGCGAGGAGAATGCAGGGTACAAGGGGTACGGATATTCTACGGTGGTGGAGATTCTCTCTGCAAGCCTTCAGGCGGGAAGCTTCCTCAAGATGCTCAACGGTGTTGAAAACGGCAAACAGGTGCCGTACAGGCTCGGGCATTTTTTTATAGCGATAAATATCGAGAATTTCACGGAGCTGGAGAGCTTTAAAAAGACGACAGGCGACATTTTAAGGGGCCTAAGGAATTCGAAAAAAATGCCGGGACAGGAAAGAATATACACCGCCGGTGAAAAGGAATACCTTGCATGGCTCTACAGGAGGGACAGGGGCGTTCCAGTGAATGGCGAGCTGATGATGGAGCTTATACAGATGCGTGATGAGCTTGGTTTGAAGGGTTACGATCTTTTCAGGGTTCAATAAACCGGTATAAATAGATATTTTCCATTAATAATATAAATATTGTTTAAACAATAAAATAATTAGTTCCAATTTTTGCAACCTACGTATATAATGAAAGCATGTGCGCTATTCAACACAGGAAAAATCGACTCACGATCGGTTTGCTGATAGATTGGACCGAAGAGCCCTACCAGATAAGAATTTTCGACGGCGTTGCCGATTACGCAGAGGAAAACGACGTCAATCTTCAATGCTTTGTGCTGGGCGGGCTGGATTCTCCACGGGAATATGAAAAAACGAGGAATGTCCTGGCCGATCTCGTCACGGACAGCAATAT
This sequence comes from Spirochaetota bacterium, assembly GCA_046703745.1. GTDB lineage: Bacteria > Spirochaetota > GWE2-31-10 > GWE2-31-10 > JAFGQB01 > CAZHHK01. Next base: position 7,573 of record JBJKSS010000281.1, on the reverse strand, counting down.
CGACGGGCTCATCGTATTGTCAGGAACAATAGGGAATTACATCGGGCCGGCTGCAATGAATGAGTTTTGCTCGAAATTCAAACCGCTTCCGCTCGTAAGCATAGCACTCGAATTGCAGGATTTCCCTTCGGTGCTTGTCGACAACAAGGCCGGCATGCAGGAATTGATCAGGCACCTGATCGAGGTGCATGAATACAAACACATCGCATTCATAAAGGGGCCGGAAAGTAATTCCGAGGCCCAGGACAGGTATTCTGCATATACAGAGGCTTTAAAGCAGCATAATATTCCCCTCAACGAGGAGCTGGTGGTACCCGGGACATTTGCCCTCGAGTCCGGTGCGGAAGCGGTGAATATACTTCTTGACAAAAGGAAAGTCAAGTTTGATGCTATAATATCTGCCAACGACAATATGGCGATGGGCGCATTCGAGGCACTGCAATTGAGGAACATAAAAATCCCGCGTGAAACGGCCATAGCGGGATTTGATGATATTGAAATGGGCAAGTATGCGATCCTTCCGCTTACAACCGTGCGGCAGCCGCTTTATGAACAGGGAAGGGTTTCCGCTGAAATGGCGGTAAAATTAATCCGCGGCGAGACCGTGCCCGATCTTAAAAAACTCCAGACAAAACTCATCATCAGGGAATCCTGCGGCTGTTTTTCGGTCAATACCAAAAAAGCGGCTTCAAAGATTTATGTCAGCCCGTCATTTTACAACGGGCAGTTTCTTGAAAAGCATGTATTGTTGAATGAAATAAACAACAGCATAAAGCACCTTGAGCAGTATGAAAGATTTATATATTCGATGCTCTTTAACGAGATTGTGGAATCATTGGTTGAGGATATCGATAAAATAGGAAGCGACAGGTTTTTGAAGACCTGGAACGAAGCCGTTTCAGTTGCGATTGCAAAGGGATTCGATATCTATCCTCTTCATGATGTATTGAGCGACCTGCGCAGGAACACAATTGCCTCGGTGCAGGACCGCAGGATGCTGGATTATATCGAAGACCTGTTCCAGCAGGCAAGGGTAATGCTGGCCGAAGCCAACCAGAGGGCCGAAACGTTCCAGAAAATTCTCGAGCTTCACGGCTCACAGAATTTGAGGGAGATAGGCGAAAAGCTCATGACAGTTCTGGACATTGAGGATCAGATGAGCATTCTCTACGATGAGCTTCCCAGGATCGGCATAAAAAGCTGTTTCCTTTCACTTTATGACAACTCAGATAATTCACTGGTTTATTCAAGGCTCGTGCTGGCTTTTAACGAGAAAGGGAGGATGAGCACTGACAAGGGCGGGACCATTTTCCTCTCGAAGAAGCTTGTGCCTGAAAACTACCTTGATAAAAACAAAAGATCAAGTTATATCATAGAGGAGCTCTCTGACGGGAACGACCATATAGGGTTCGTTCTCATGGAAATTGGGCCGAGGGAGGCAAAGCTTTACGAGGTGCTGAGGAATAATTTCTCAAGTGCCTTAAAGGCGTCATTGCTTATAGAAAAAATCAGGAAACAGGCCCAGAGCCTTGAGGAGCAGGTCAAGGACAGGACGATGGACCTTACCAAAACCAATGTCCAGCTCCAGAAGGAAATTACCGAGAGAAGGAAAACGGAAATGAAGCTAAAAGAGGCCCTCGGCGAGCTCGAAAAATCAAACGATCAGCTTCGAAGCCTTTCTCTAAAGGATGAACTGACAGGGCTTTATAACCGCAGGGGATTCATGACCCTCGGCGAGCAGCATTTGAAACTGTCACAGCGAATGAAGAGGGATTTTATAATCTTCTTTATCGATCTCGACGGATTGAAAATAATCAATGATACTTTCGGCCACAGGGAAGGCGACTTCGTCCTGATGAAGGCAGGCGAAATTATAAAAAAAACTTTCAGACAGGCAGATATAATCGCAAGGATAGGCGGAGACGAATTCACCGTGCTTTCCGTTGATACCAACGAGAATGATGAAAATGAAATAAACAGGAGGTTGTCGGAAAACATCGATGAATACAATAAATCATCCGACAAGAGTTACAATATATCGATGAGTGTCGGGCACACACATTACAGGTGCAGCCAGAAAGTGAGCCTGGAAGAGCTGATATGCGAAGCTGACGACATGCTTTATGAAGAAAAAAAAGCGAAAAAAGGATCTGAAAAAATTTTTAATATAAAAAAACATAAAAAATGAACCTGTTTGAAAACTATTCACTCTGGAATTATTTTTCCGTTTTTGTGAATTATCTTTTTTATGATTTCATGAAATATTTTAAAAATCATTATGATGAAAATGCGGATTTAAGCATTGTCAGGGACAGGGAATACAGGCTGCACCTTCTGAAAAAATACGACTGGGTGCTTGTTAAAAACAACATCCTGAATTCCATAAACGGGAAGATCAGGTTCCTGATCGATGCGGATGAATACAGGAAGCTTTCGGCCTTTACCGGCGAATCATACCTGTTCAGGTTCTTTAAAACCGTTGCTGCGAGGCTGAAAAACATAACCCGTGTGAATGAAATGGAGATAATAAGTGCAAGCTCATTCAGCGATCCGTCGAGGCTCGGCAATACGGAGAAATATTTTTCCGTTAACATCCGGCTTAGCTTAAATAAAAATTTTTTTTTCATTCTTTTCATCGTGAGGGATGAAATGCTCCTTTTCCCTCTCAACAGGGTGCCGACCGATTTTCTTAAAAATCTGAATGACAGGTATTTCAAAAAGGCATACGTGGAGCTTGATAAAAGAATAATATTCGACGGCATGAAAAACTGGGGAAGCGTTTTGAAGGAAAAATTCAACCGTTATACGGAAGGTTATCTTAAAAAACATTTTGTAATTCCGTCGGATGACATGAATGCATACAGGCTGCTGCTCCAATACCTGCATGTATTAAAATTGTATTCCGCAGATATAAAAATCTGATTTGTTTTTCGGGGAGGTTTATCATGAGAAAAAAAAACAGGTTCGGGCTGGTGATTTTGCCTGTTGTTTTCATGGCAGTGTTTTCCTGTACCACGGCAAAACGGGCCGTTACGGAGAATACCGTCGATTATTATACGCTAGACGATGTGTTGAAGGAAATGAAGCTGGATGAAGCGGGTTTTATGAAGCTTGACCGGACGGATGAGTTTGTCTATCCTGTTAAAGACAGCGGCAGGCTGGACAGCACCGCAGAGGCATTGTCGGATATTTACTACGACAAGACGGTTTTATCCGGCGGACAGGCAGGCATTCTCAACAGGTATTATCCGGATGACAGGGACGGGGTTTACAGGGTCGTATGCGAAGTGCTCAAGGCAAGGGCCGAGTCGCCTGAAATTGAAAAATCCGATACGCTGATTAAATACCTCAAAACCGTGGATCACAGATCGAAGGTTGATATTTTACGGGAAACTCCCGATGCCACATCCGATGTTTCCTTGTTAAGCGGCGATTTTTCTGAATTCTACAGGAATTACATCAATCACAAGATTGACCACGCGGCAGACAGGGAATTTGAACACATAAGGGTCAAGCTGGGATTCAGCAAAAAACAGGTTCGCATGCTTCTTGGCACAGTGAGAAACATTTATTTTGCCCCTTCCGAAAAAAGCAGTGATGTCCTGGTAATAGCCGGTGCAGTGATGTTCATGATTGTTAACAAGCAGGATATGAACGGCAGCAAGCCGTACCTTGAAGTCTACGACGCCTTTTCATCCCTCATTTTGCAGGTGGCCGGGAAGGAATACAGGGATAACTGGCAGAAAAATGTTGATGACAGGGTCAAAAAGGAAGGGAACAAACTTTTAAACGATGCAATGAAGTATAACAGACAGGAGTGATTTTTTTTTCTTTCGTAAATATTTTTAATTTGACTTGTCTTGAAACTTTGGGATATAATGCATAGGGGACACAAGCTTAAGGGGGTTATCCACATGAATAAATTTTTCAGATTAATTGCAGTTATAATCGTCATAACATTGGCCGCACCTTTCATTGCGGTTGCCGGGTATAAAGACCTGCCCCGCGTTGTCATTGAAAAATTGCCGGAAGATATCGACGGTTTTTTGGCCTTAAGGGATAAAATTGCCAGGACACCCCAGGGCGGGGCCGCAATTATGATTATAGCATTGATTATTTACACAAGGGACAAGGCGCTCGGCAGCCAGTGCCTCACAATTGCCGTTGATAGTTCCAGGTTGAGTGAAGGCGATACATACAAGGGATATTCTTTGCGGGCAAATGACCTTGAGCTTATCGACAGCCAGCTGGGCAGCAAGCCATATATTGCATATTCCTATATAAACGGCACGACTCCGCAAAAAGGCTACAGGCTTCCCGACAAGAAGCTGAAAATGTCCTTTTCGACAAACGACTACAGCGGTAATATGGAAGAAGGGGAATTAAAAGTGTTCGTCAAATGCAGCGGCGCCGACAGTGTGAGGCCGGTAAAAATGAAAATCAATAGCAAGGGGCTGTGGAAAGCAGTTGAGTGGAGCTCGTTGATCCTAGGTGTCAAAGAGCCGCTCAAAAGCGATAATCTTTGATATATAATTAAAAATTAAAAAACAGGGGATAATTATGATTTTGCAAAGTAAGGAAGAAGTTGCCCGGATTATGGATCACACGCTGCTTAAACCGGAAGCAACTTTCAAGGATATAGAAAAACTGTGCATTGAAGCGGTGGAGAACGGTTTTTATTCGGTATGCGTTAATCCGTGGTGGGTCAAAGCCGCCAGGGAAATAATCGGCCAGAGCAGGGTAAAAATTACAACCGTTATCGGCTTTCCCTTCGGCATGACGAACAACAAGAGGCAGGAAGCGCTGGACTGTGCATTGTACAGGGCCGACGAGCTTGACATGATGGTTGCATTGGGCGCAGTTAAAAGCGGGTTTTTTACCGATGTCAGCGAAGACATAAAAAACGTTGTCGATATAGATCTGCCGGTAAAGGTCATTCTCGAGACCTCGATGCTTACAAACGATGAGATCCTGGAGTTATGCGATATATGCATCGAGGCCGGAGCGAAATTCATCAAGACATCAACCGGGTTTCTTGGCGGCGGCGCCGACGCTGATACGGTCAGGATGATAAAGGATCATGTGAAGGACAGGATCGGCATCAAGGCAAGCGGCGGGATCGATTCGTTTGAAAAACTCAAGGCTATGGTTGACGCCGGAGCAGCAAGGATCGGGTCGAGCAAATCTGTAAAAATAATAAATGAGTTCAGGCAGGACATCTGAAATGGACGGATATGAAAGTGCGGAGATAGTAAGGGACGGTGAAAACAGGCAGTACCACATAGGCCTTGCGCCTGCCGACGTCAGTGATAAAATATTACTGGTCGGTGATCCGGACAGGGTCGAGAGGGTCGCAGCATATTTTTCAAATATCAGGGTGCAAAACAGAAGCAGGGAATTTGTGAGCATGACCGGCACTTACAGGGGTTTCGAAATCACCGTCATGTCGACAGGCATCGGGTGCGACAATACCGAAATAGCCGTAATAGAATTATGCCAGCTTAAATTTCCAATAACGGTCATCAGGTGCGGTACCTGCGGCGCGTTACAGGAAGACATAGGGCTTGGGGATGTGGTAATAACGTCAGGTGCGGTGCGGCTTGAAAACACTTCAACCTACTTCGTGGAAAAAGGCTACCCTGCGCTCAGCAATCATGAAGTTGTTATTTCACTTTTGAAATCCGCAAGCATGAATAATGTAAGGCATCATCTGGGCATCACCGCGACCTGCCCCGGTTTTTACGGTGCACAATGCAGGCATGTCCCCGGGTTCCCCATCAGGGATGAGGGACTGTTTGACAGGCTCGTCAGGCAGGGAGTAAAAAATTTCGAGATGGAGACAAGTACCCTTCTTACCCTTGCGGGTTTGAGGGGATTCAGGGCAGGTGCCGTTTGCAGCGTTTTCGCTTCAAGACAGAAAAACGTATTCATTAATCCTGAAGACAAGCTAAGGGCCGAGAATAATTCCATTATAACGGCGCTCGGGGCATTTGAGGTTCTCGGAAAAATCGATGCACGCAAGGACGGTGCTATTCACTGGGTACCGGATCTGTGATCTCGTCGTCCATAATCGGGCCTTCCTCCACGGTTTTAACGTTGAGGTATTTAAGAGTGATGGCGATCTGGTTGAACAGGAAAAAGAAATAAAAAGACAGGTAAAAGACCGCAAGCTGGGTTATGAGAAAGGCCTTGTAGCTCGTTGTCACGAGGTTTTCAAGTTTTATTTCCGGTCTTGCACCGTGGAAAAAAAGATGCATCATCATGTCCGAAGTAAACAGGCTCATCAAAATGACGAGCATGCCGACATAAGTCATGTAGATGAACAGCGGGACGAGGAATGCAGTGAAAAATGATTTCCAGCAGTAAACGAAACTCTTCCTCAGGTTGGAATACAATGACTTGCTTTCAATTATATATATCTGCGGGACATAAATCATGAAAACCATCAGCAGTATCCCCGGGAGCAGGAAAAAGCAAAGCCCGGTGAATATCATGAAGTTGCCTATCATATAGGTGGCAAGAAGCATGGGGAATGCCTTCATGGAACTAAAAACGGTTTTTTCAAATGATACACGCTGGCCGATTATGATTCGTTTTGTAACATCTATGACACTGCTTTTAAAGAATGCATTTATCACGAGTATCAGGACTATCATTGTTGCGAGAGAGAAAAACTCTGTATATGCCTTCGGATCATCGGTATTCACATTGATGATATTGTAAAAGCCGACCGCCTTGAATACGGCAAAAACGGTCAATATTGCGGACGGAATTATGAAAACGATCCCCAGCTTTAAATATAAGAGGAAATTTTTTTTGAAAATTGAAAATGCCGTACCGATGATTTCCAGAAGTCCCATTGACATCATTAAATTGATTCTTTCTTCAGCCACTTTGTGCCCCGGTTATAATTTATTAATTGCTTAATTCATTTCTCCCGGATGCAAAAAAAAGCGCCTATAATATTTTGCATTAAAACTTGTACCTGTTCGAAGCGATAAGCAACGGGGAGGAATCTTGAATTATTCGGTGGGAGTATAAAATTTTTTCCTGGAATTTACAATGATTATATTTATTCCGATTGCGGGCGGGCGGGATTGTTTATAGAGTCCGGTAAACAAGGGGTTGCAACCCCTTGTTTCCGTATATAGTGTTATTTCTGCATTAAATTTTAACCTCATGGGTTTTTATTGAATTCCTTGCGGGATTTTGTGATTTCCTTAAGGTATTTGGCCAATTCCTCATGAGATTCTTTAATTTTATCAAGGTTTTCTATCATTTCATCCCACTGATTGTTTATTTTACCCCGGCTTTGGGATATTCCCTCAGGGCGTTGAAAGTCCTTCTATATATAATCGCTGGAAATGCCAAATTCTATCGAAAATGTTGCATAATTTTTTTAATTTTTGTAAAGGATTTTCATGGTAAAAGCGTTTAATATATATGAGAATACGGTAAATGAGTCAAGATAGGATTTTAAGTATTTTTTGTTAAAAGGCATAAATTGGAATGGTTTTTGGGCATAGTTCGACTATAGAACTGAAATGTGATGAAAAAAAACAGAGATAAAAAA
>JBJKSS010000280.1:0-4972 GCA_046703745.1 Spirochaetota bacterium | reverse complement strand
ATATAACTCGGGATTTTGTTTGTAAATTCTGTTCAATTCCTTAAAATAATTCCTTAAGATTTTATGCCTGTCATAATCCAGCAGGTGCCATTCCAGGCTCTGGTTTTCATTCCACTCCGCCCACTGGCCGAATTCCGTACCCATGAACAAAAGCTTTTTGCCGGGATGGGCATACATGAAACCGATTGCAATCCTGACATTTGCGAATTTCTGCCAGTCGTCGCCAGGCATCTTGCCTATTATAGAACCCTTGCCGTGTACGACTTCATCATGTGACAGCACGAGTATATAGTTTTCGGAATAAGCATATATCATGGAAAATGTCAGGGTGCCATGGTGGTATTTCCTGTGAATCGGGTCTTTGGAAATATAGGTCAGAAAATCATTCATCCAGCCCATGTTCCATTTGAAACCGAACCCCAGACCGCCAAGATATGTGGGCCTTGAAACCCCGGACCATGCGGTTGATTCTTCTGCAACCATCATGACATCGGGATGTTCGGCATAAACAAGCTCGTTCAGCCTTTTGAGGAATGCAATCGCCTCGAGGTTTTCATTGCCGCCGTACTGGTTTGGCACCCACTCGCCGGGCTGTCTGGAATAATCAAGGTAAAGTATGGAGGCTACGGCATCGACCCTGAGTCCGTCTATGTGATAATAATCAAGCCAGAAAAGAGCGTTGGATATAAGGAAATTCCTGACTTCGTTCCTTCCGAAGTTGAAAATCAACGTGCCCCAATCCTTGTGGAATCCTTTCCGCGGGTCATCATGCTCATATAAAGCCGTGCCGTCAAACCTGCCCAGGCCGTGTGAATCAGTCGGGAAATGTGCCGGAACCCAGTCAACAAGTACCTTTATGTTGTTTTGATGAAGCTTGTCAACAAAATAGCAAAAATCATCCGGGTTGCCGTACCGCGATGTCGGTGCATAATAGCCGGTCACCTGGTATCCCCAGCTCCCGTCAAACGGATGCTCGGCAACGGGGAGTAATTCTACAGCATTATACCCCATATCCAGGACGTATTCTACAAGCTGATCTGCGAGTTCCCTGTAATTGAGGAATTCATTGTTGCCTTTGCGCTTCCAGCTGCCCAGATGCACCTCATAAATGGCAATCGGGCTGTGCAGATGGTCGGCTTTCTTCCTGTTTTCCATGTAGACATTATCGTTCCATTTGTATTTCCCTGTCTGATAAACGATGCTGGCTGTCCTCGGACGTAATTCCGAATAAAAGGCATAGGGATCGGTTTTTTCATGTATCGAATCATCCTTTGCCTTTATGCTGTATTTATAATATTCATTTTCCGTCAAATCAGGAATGAAGAGCTCCCAGATGCCGCTTCCCCCCCTGACACGCATCTGGCTGCACCTTGCGTCCCAATGGTTGAAATTGCCGACAACGGAAACGCTTTTTGCATTGGGTGCCCAGACGCTGAACAACACACCTTTTATCCCTTCATGCTCAATGATGTGACTGCCGAGTTTTTCATAGCTCCTGAAATGGTTGCCCTCATTCAAAAGATGAAGATCGAAATCCGTCAAGACGGTTCCAAATTTATAAGGGTCATTCAATTGCCACGAATGTTTGTCCCTGTCCGTCAGTTTAAACCTGTAGTCCTTATCAAATCCATCTTCAATTAAAGCTTCGTATAACCCGTCTTTATGGATGCTCTTCATTTCATAAGATTTTTCGCCGATAATTACCGCGGCTTTTTCTATGTTTGGGAAAAACCCCCTGACTGCATAACTCTTCTTCTTGCCGGACTTTATTTCATGATAACCAAGGACTTCAAACGGGTCCCAATGATAATTATACACAATCCTGTTTATTTGTTCATTAGATAAAGTATTTTTCATTATTATCCCCAAAAAACAAGGTTAAATTCAAAAGAAATGATCACAAGGCAGAACAATTTTTTTCATACCTGCAATTTATTTTATATAATTTTTTAAAAAAAAGCGCAATTTATTTAATTTTTGGGTAAATTTTATTTTTTTTTCCTAATTTTATTGATATATTGCCATTATAATTTATAATATTTTTCAAGGAGTTTCTTTAATGAAAAAATTACTATTTATCAATCTTTTGATAATACTCTTATTTCCATCAGTTTCATGTGTAAAGAAAAAAAATAACGATGCACAAAACAAGGAATCTGCGGTTTCAGAATCCTCAAGTGATAATTCCCAATCAGACATCACCAACGTAACCCAGTATGTTTCCTCTTATGGCGTCTGGGCCTATGCCAATGAGTCTGATCTCGGTAAAAAAAGCGGTGATGTAAAAGAAAAAATGTATTTGAATTTCGGTTCACCTGTAACGATAATCGGCAGCAAAAAGGAAAATAATATCGAATATTACAAAATACAGCTTCCGGATGATACAACTTACTGGTCCCCAAAAGAAAACTTTGCAGAGAAATTTATAGTTATAAACAAAACCGATGTATTGTGCTATACACAGCCGGATACGGGTTATGCGACACAGCTAAAATTGCAGCCCGGCGATTTCGGCATTTATGTTAAGGAAAAAAACGGTTTTATTAATGCCGACTTTTATGCTTACCGCCCCTATAAACCGGGTGATGAAAAAAAGTGGGTCGGCAACGTATGGCTCAAGGAAGGTTATACAGACAATATAAATGCTGCAAGAGAAGCATATTACCTGTTCCTGGCTTATGCAAGCCTGCAGAAAAACAAAAAGGACGATGCAAAAACATATCTTGACAAGGCTCTTGAGGCCAGTGAAACATACGGCGAAACTGATATTACTCCTGTGGTAAAGGATCAGTTGAATGAGTTAAAAACTGCTAATTAAATTATACAGAGGTATGACATGGCTGATGCAAATCTTCCAAAAGAAAGAATAGGCGGCTTCCTGATGCGTATCGGTGCCATTACCGAAAAACAGAGGGATGAAATCCTTGATGTTCAGAAAAAAAATCCGAAGAAGATGTTCGGGGAAATAGCCATCGAACTCGGATATATTAACAAAGATTCGATCAATCAGTATTTGAAAAGCATCGGCTGAGGTAAAAATTATAGCTCCTGGTTTACCAACAATCAATCAGGAGCTATATCAGATAAAAAAAATACCCGGTGATCAGTATCCATATTTTTTTATAATAAAATCAATTTTATTTTTTTGCAGAGAATTTAATTTTAAAAATTTAACTCCGGTACAGTCAGATAAATTCCAAACAACATTTGTTAAAATCTGCACTGACAAATCATTCTCTGGACATTGTATATTAATAGTAATACTTTTTTTATACAAAAATAAATTATCAATATTATTATTCATAAAGGCAAAACCTGTTTTTGAAATATTAAGCGGCGTTACAGGCAATTTATTTTCTATATAAATTTTAATATTATCTGATAGACTCAGCCGATATCTGATATTTTTTCTTTTCTCTTTCATATTTGGCCATCCCTTTTTCAAAATAATCATTATTGCTGCGGAGAGTAATTAAAATTCCGTTATTCATCTGCCGGTAATACCAGCAATATGAAAAAAAATATCATTGTTTTGATTTTTTAGCTACTTTTTTCCTTAATTTTCTTTTTTTTCAACATATATTTTTAAAAGAATTAATCATATTTGTCTGTTTAATAGCAATCTCAATTATCTTATAGAAATTAATCAGGAATCAATTACTGATAAAATATTAAATTTTTTGTATTTATTTTCATTTTATTATTGACAATTATTCTATTTTAAGTTACTTAAATAGTAAATATTGTGAAGGATGTAACAATAATTGTTGACCAGCAAAAAATTGATTAATAGGATATTACGATACAAAGATTCTCTAAAACAGTTAAAATCATTGGGTTTTGTCAAGGTTTTTTCTGACAATATTGCCGATGCTGTGGGAGTTACACCTTCCCAGGTGAGAAAGGACTTTTCCATATTCGGTATGCCAGGCAACAAGAGAGGGGGGTACCAGATTGACAACCTGCTTGAGGATTTTAACAGGATACTTGGAAAGGACAAAGTCCGGAATGTGATCGTTGTCGGAACAGGCAACCTTGGATCCGCCCTCATAAAATACAAACATTTTGAAAATGAAGGCATAAAAATCATTGCAGGATTCGACAACAATGAGACCAGGATCGACGAAGACGCCGCTGTACCTGTTTATCATATAGACAGGATGGAGGATTTCATAAACAGCAATAAAATTGACATAGGCATAATAACGGTTCCCGAAACGGTTGCACAGCAGGTAATGGATACTCTTGTCGGTGCGGGAATAAAGGGGGTGCTTAATTTTGCACCGGTTCAGTTAAGAGCCAAGGATGATATAATACTTCATAATATCCACCTTCAGACCGAACTTGAATGTCTGATATATTTTGTAAATATATCGGACAGGATGAATAAACAGCAATAAATATAAAAATCATAAAGTAATAATAACGAGCCGTCGGCTTTAACCAGGGAAAAAAAGCTCTTGTCCCGTTAAACGGGATTTAGGAAAAAAATATAATACTCAGGAGATCAAAATATGGACGATGATTATTTGGAAAGCATAGAACATGCAATCTTTAAGGGCGTCGAAGACGTTACTTTTTCCAAAGAACTTCAGGAACACATAGAAAAGTGGAGAAATGAAAAAGGTAATCTAATAATGATCCTGCATAAAGTACAGGAAGAACACGGATACATCCCTATGGATGTTGCAGTAAAAATTGCAAAGGAACTGAACATTCACCTTGCAAAAATATACGGGGTTATAACATTCTATCACTTTTTCAAGACAAAAAAACCGGGGAAACACAAAATTTCTGTCTGCATGGGCACCGCATGCTATCTAAAAGGATCTGAGAAAATATGCAGGGAAGTCGAGGACCTTTTGGGAATAAAAATCGGCGAAACAACAAAGGACAACATGTTTTCCCTCGAAACCGTAAGATGCATCGGCTGCTGCGGTCTTGCACCGGTAATGACAATCGATCAGGATGT
>JBJKSS010000279.1:0-3325 GCA_046703745.1 Spirochaetota bacterium | reverse complement strand
ATTTGGGAAAACTGTACCTTGTTAAGGTAAATGAATTAGCAGGAGCCGTATACGAGACCCGTACGTACGGTTCTGTGAGAGGGTTGAAGCTGGATAATGTACAAATCCAGCTTCACTCTACTCGATTTATATCATTATCAAATTTTTGATGGCTGTTTAATTATGTCAATCATGATCACGCTTGAATGATCGGTATCCGGGGTAAGTATATATTTTATGTTTGTATAAATTATGTTATCTTTAAACAAAATGCGTTTGCAATTTTTTTTCATAATATCAATAATCCATTTTTTATCCTTAATTTTCATTTTGTATGATTTTAAATTTATAATTCTCCTTGTTGTTGAGTCAGTTTTTTTCCTTTATTACAGCAAAATAAATGTTTATATCTTTGCCAGAATATTCCTGGTAGCAACAATCATTTTTTTAGTAAATTTGTTTTTTTCGGAAGGGAAAATATTAAAAGAAATATGGGGTATTGAAATTACATACAACGGTTTTTTTGGCGGAATAAAAAGAGCCGGTTTGGCTGCTTCAACGTTTTTATTTGCTTATAATGCGTTTGCCAGAAATAAATATTATGTGTTAAGCAAAATTAATAAAACAAATATAAATAATTTATTTGCGGCATCAATTAATTATTTTTTTGTTTTACTGGACGTAATTAACAGCCGGATGAATTTAAGGCGCATTTTGGCAAGAATATTGCAAGTATACAGAAACAATAAAACAATGAATGCGGTAAAAGTCGACGTATTAAATATTAATAAAGGCTATTTTTTTTATAATTCCGTATTTTTTGGTATATTGGCTGGAATTTTTATATACTCTTGTATAATTGCTTGAACATGTCCGTTGCTATGCCTGTATCAGCATTTTTTGCCATCATTTTTGCATATTGATCATAGAGCATATCGGTAAATATCTTTTCTCCCTGTCCGCCGTCTATTAATCTGTATTTATTGATTGTTTTTTTCATCTCATCCAGCATTTCTTTCCAGAAAAAGCTTTCCATATCCTCGCAGGTTTCAAAAAGTTTTTTTTGCTTTTTGTTGAGTTTTTTCTCGTCGATCTTGCCCTGTTTGTTGAAAATATTATCCTTTGCATTTTCAAGCATTGTTTTGAATGATTTGTCTTTCTTTCTGTTTATTTGATTAAGGTTTGTCAATTCATTTTCGTATGTATTGAATTTATTAATGGAATCGTAATTATTAATTGGGTTTATCATTTTCATTCTCCAAATTACAGGACGATTAATTTCGCATTTATTGCACCGAGTTTATGTATTGCTTCGATCACTGTAATAATTTCATCAGTTTTCAATCCGGATTCATTCAACAGCTTCACAAGATCGCCCACGGTCTGGGTTTTTACTTCAAAATTCGGATTGCCGCCTGTCTCGCCAACCTTGACCTGAGCAAAAGAAGTTGAAACCGAACACGGCTGGATTACAATGTCTTCACCGAATACAATGATGCCCGTTTTTTTATCAATAACAACTTTTGCCGTGCTGTCAGGCGTTACTGTTAACACTTCAAGTTTCGCGATAAAATCAACCGGATTTTTTAATTCTTCTTCACCAAGCGTAACCTGGATCAATCCTGCATCTACCGCATCAACTTTTAATTTAGGGTTCATCTTCAATATTTGTTCACTTACCTGACTGGCAGTTACAAAATCGGGATATTTCAACACAATATTTATCCTGTTATCCGTGATGAAGTTGCTTATAACGTTTTTTTCGATTATTGCTCCGTCCGGAATGCCGCCAGTATTATCGGCATTTTCCGTTTTGCTTCCTGCGATGATTCTTCCCTGAGCCACTGCATAAATATTGCCGTCAGTGGCACTTAGGGGACTCTGAAGCAGTATGCCGCCCTCCAGAGATTTGGCATCCCCAATGGAACTAACCGTTACATCAACCCGGTCGCCTTCCCTTGAAAAGCCGTCTATTGTGCAGGTAACAAGAACCGCAGCAACATTTTTGCCATTAATATCGTTTTCGGTAATATCAAAGCCGTGATTTAACGCAAGATTTTGAAGCATTTTATGGGTTAATTTGAATGTCCGGGAATCCCCTCTGCCCATGAGGCCCGTTACGAGTCCGAAGCCCATAAGCTGGTTATCCCTGATACCTTCTATTGATGAAATATCCTTTATCCTTACCGGAGTCTTTGAGAATGATTGCCAGGAAGCAAGAATTAATACGGATATTATTAAAAAAAACTTGTAATTATTCAACATATAACGATCCCTGATTTTGCCTGATTATGCCGTATCTTTCCGTTCCGTTCGGAAGCCTGAATTTTATTTTTTCGTTTTCGATACCGTCCTGAAGCAACGTACAGTCGGAGGTGATTTCAATGGCATCTTTTTTGAAAATATATTTTATGTTTTCACCTTTTCTGACCAGTGGAACTTCTTTCAATAAATTATATCTTAAAACTTCACCGGTAGAAACATTACTGATAAACCGGCTGTTATTAAGAGAAGACGCATCAAATACAAGGGTTTCCATGTTGTTGAATCTTGTTATATCGGTATTTTGTTTGTAAAATTGGCTTCCCCTGAAATATTCATTTTTACCGATATTTTCTTTTGCTATATATATGTTTGAATAAATTGAAATTTTCAAGGTTATGTCGTATAACTTGTTGTCAACGGAGATTTTTATTTTTTTTTGTGCTATCAGGTCCTTCAGACCGTAATTGATCCTGTTGATCTGCCATTCGAAATTTTTATGAATATCGGACAGATCGATATCTGGTTCGGATTTGACTACATCTATTTTAACAAATGAATCATTGTTTTTAAAAAAAGTTTTAATGTAATTTTCAAGATATGTAATTGGATCTATAAAATATGTGGAAGATTTAATATTTTTTTGAATGCCGGGGATTTCTGTTTTATTTTTATAAATTGCTATAAAATCTCCTATAACCGTAAAGTCATAACTGCCGCTGTCTATTATTTTATCGGTAATCTCTGAAGAATAAATTTTGCAGGGAAGATTTTTCAATTTGAATTTTATATTCGGTATCCTGCCGGTGTCCGATTTATCAATCATGTCACGCAGCGTTACCGTATCGGAATCCGTAAAGCATTTTTCCTTAAGTGTAATCGTAGCTGCATTCAAACAGAATAAATTAAACATCAGGATAATGAAAATTACGGTTTTTTTCATCAGGTTATCTCTTCAGGTTGACCGCTGTTGCAAGCATTGCATCGGAGGTCTGTATGGATTTAGAGTTAAGATCGTATGCCCTTTGGGCCACGATCATGTTAACCATTTCTTCGACAACCTTGACATTGCTCATCTCCAGGA
>JBJKSS010000278.1:0-8163 GCA_046703745.1 Spirochaetota bacterium | reverse complement strand
ATTCAGGCAGATTGTTGGATGATGCGTCCGTAGCTCAGCTGGATAGAGTACTGGACTTCGAATCCAAGGGTCGCAGGTTCGAATCCTGTCGGGCGCACAAAAAATTTTATTGGGCCGTTAGCTCAGTTGGTAGAGCAACAGACTCTTAATCTGTGGGTCAAAGGTTCGACCCCTTTACGGCTCATTTATTACGCGAGCGTGGTGGAATTGGCAGACACGCTAGACTTAGGAACTAGTGCCGCAAGGTGTGGGGGTTCAAATCCCCCTGCTCGCAGAATAAAAAAGTACTTGATCTTTTTTGAATTTTATATTATATTACCCAATGTCTTGCGAGAATAGCTCAGCGGTAGAGCTCCACCTTGCCAAGGTGGATGTCGCGGGTTCAAGTCCCGTTTCTCGCTCATAAGAAAAAGAAAGACTACCAATTACAAGGTAGTCTTTTTTTATTAATTCAATATAAAAATCAAAGGGACTTGAAACGGAATGAGCGGCCAAATCAAAGCTCATAACATGAGGTTTGATTTGGTAAAATTGCAGGATGCAATTTTAGCTCATGCAGGCGGGTCGGAGGGAATTGGTACGATAGTTAAAAAACAGAGAAAAACTGGTTAAATAAATCGTAAAAAATAATAATTTTCTATTACTTTTTTGTTGATTTTTACGATAAATATGATTATATTTACGTTATCAACGCATAATCTATAATATGATTATAGCCCCCGAATCGCTACGGCATTCGGGATTTTTTTTATCTAAGAGATACAATTGATTAGGGTTTCAGTTTTTATTGACGGATTTAATATTTATCATTCAATAAACACGAATCGAAGATTAAAAAAGTATAAATGGCTAAATTTTTATTCCCTTTCGCAATATTTGATAAATAAAAATAAAAAAATTGAAGATGTATTTTTTTTTACAGCTTTGGCCTTTTGGAATACTGATAAGGTTAAAAGACATAACATCTATATAAAGGCTTTAGAAGAAAACAAAGTAAAGGTTATAAAAGGAAAATTTCGACAAAAAGATAAATATTGTAACTATTGTAAAAAAACAACAAAAACATACGAAGAAAAAGAAACGGATGTGAATATAGCTATTTACTTATTAAAGCTCGCCTTTAAGGATCAATATGATGAAGCAATGATTATTAGCGGAGATAGCGATCTTATCCCGGCAATCAGGGAGGTTAAAAAAGAATTTCCAGATAAAAAAATAACTATAATTATTCCCCCTTTCAGGAAGGCTCATCACTTAGTAAGCATATCAGACAATAAAATTAAATTAACCGAAAAACATCTAAGTTTAAATCAATTGCCTGAAAAAATGATATGCAGGGACGGCTCAATAATTGAAAGGCCTAAAGAATGGAATTAACTGAATCATCTCTATCTCGGCTCTCGGTTCTTGATATTTCTATAAGTTAAAAAGTACTATAAATGTTTTCAAGTCCCGTTTCTCGCTCATATAAATATTAAAGATCACCAATAAAATGGTGATCTTTTTTTATTAATTCAATATAAGATTGTATTTTAAAAAAATCTGCATTATAATAAATTAATCAATTATTGTAAAAAAGTGACGAAAAAGCATGAAGATTATTTATGAATTGGATGAAAACGAT
Source organism: Spirochaetota bacterium (assembly GCA_046703745.1). Classification (GTDB taxonomy): domain Bacteria; phylum Spirochaetota; class GWE2-31-10; order GWE2-31-10; family JAFGQB01; genus CAZHHK01. Next base: position 6,539 of record JBJKSS010000278.1, on the reverse strand, counting down.
TGTTACAATGCTCAAAAATTGTTGATCTCCAGAAGAAAAATCAAAAACATTGTTTTTATCTTCATTCTTATGAATATCTTTACGCTTCTGTTCGGCATACTGTTTTACATAAAAAATTTAAATCTTGTTATTAAATTATACCCTTTGATAACAGCATGCCTTCTGATGATCCCGGCATATATAATTTATTCACTGCTGATCCAGGCAATGATAAAAACAAAAATAAACAAAATGAAAAAGATTATCCCGGAAATAATCGGAAAATACAAATTGGAAATAAATGAAAACAGCCTGAAGGTAGAAAACAAATTTTTTATTGCCAAATATCTCTGGGAATTCGTTGAAAAAAAATATGAAAATGACAAATACCTGATATTATGTTTTCATGACCGGCATCAGCTTGTCATCCCGATTAATAAGATATTCAAAAAAGCATACAGATACATACTTGTCAAATTAAAGGACAACATTAAACTGGATTATGATCCATTGCTTCTTGATAAAAAATAATAACAACTGAAATTTTTTCAGCCCTTCAGTTTTGCTATTGTCACACCGAAATTCGTTGAGTCGCTTTGGACGGATTTTTCAAAAGTAAAGTCTTCAACGAGGGGCGATTTTTTTAAAAAATCCTGTATGCACTGCCTCAATGCCCCTGTGCCCTTGCCATGAATGATTTTCACGGTATCAGTCTTGTTCACAGCGGCTTCCTCGATGAACTTTTCGATTTTTTTTTCGGCATCTTCATACCTGTAGCCCCGCAGATCGAGGGTCATTTGCGGCCTGGACATGCTGAATGAATAATTGACTTTTTTTTCTTTTTTCCTCACGGGCTTTATCAGCCTCAGGTCCCCTGCATCAAAATTTATTTTCAGTATGCCGACCTGAACGAGGTACTGGTTTTTATTGTTTGCCCTGTCAATCACTACACCGTTTACTTCTTTTGATGCAACGTATACTTCATCGCCCTTGCTGAATACAGCGGAGTTGTCGATATTCTTTCCATCATCCCTGTTTAATTCTGCACTTATACTTTCAAATAAGGCCTTGCCTTCCTTGATGGATTCCCGTGAGGCATTTGAAACTTTTATCTTGTGTATGATGTTTTCAAACTGTTTCCTGGCTTCTTTCAAAAAATCGGACTGCTCCTGCCTTATTTTCTGCCCAAGCTCCCTTACTTTTGCATCGAGTTCCTTTCTTGAAGAATCAATCGCAGATTTTTCCGCATCGAGCAAGGCCGCTTTTTCATCGGCATTTTTCTTACTTTTCCCAGCTTCGATTAATTCGTTCTCAAGCTTTTCCTGCAAAGCCTCGACGTCAAGTATGCCGCTGTCCAGATAACCTCTGGCCCTCTCGATTATTTCCCCGCTCATCCCGAGGCGCCTGGATATTTCAAAGGCCTTGCTTGAGCCGGGTATGCCGATCTTCAGTTTATAGGTCGGCATCAAATTTACGCTGTCGAATTCCATTGAGGCATTCTCAACACCTTCGGTCTGGCTGGCAAAATTTTTAATGGCCGAATAATGCGTGGTCATGAGCGCCAGCGATCCGAGTCTTAAAAAATCGGTTATGATGCTCATTGCAAGACTTGCGCCTTCCATCGGGTCCGTACCTGTTCCGAACTCATCGATCAGTATGAGGGAATCCTCGTCTGCGTCCCTGATTATGCCGATTATTTTTTTTATATGGCTGGAAAAAGTTGACAATGACTGCTCGATTGACTGGTCGTCGCCGATATCGATGAATATTTTCCTGAATACGCAAAACCTGGAAGTTGACGATGCAGGGATCGGGATGCCGCTCTGCACCATCAGCACAAAAAGGCCGATTGTTTTCAAAACTACGGTCTTGCCGCCCGTATTCGGGCCGGTTATAACCAGTATCCTGAAATCCTTGCCGATTTCGATATCCAGGGGAACAGCCTTTTCACCGATAACCGGATGTCTTCCCGAAAGAAGGGTCATTTCCCTTTTATCCGTTATTTCCGGTGAATAATAGTTGTTCGCCATTGTAAAAACAGTCTTTGCATAAAGAATGTCGAATGACAGAACGTCGTGATTGATGATTTCGAGTTCCGCAGCGTTATCCCTCACTCTTGCGGTGTATTCCGTCAGTATCCTGTGAATCTCCTTCTTTTCTTCATCCTGCAAAACCGTTAAATCATTGTGAAGCTCCACTATCCTTCTCGGTACTGCGAATACTGTCTGGCCGGAAGCAGAGGTATCCAGGATTATTCCGTCGATCCTGTTCTTGTAGGTAGATTTAACGGCGATACAGAGAAGTCCCTCACGCACCGAAATAATATCATCAGCAGAGTATCCCTGTTCTTTATAAGTTTTCAGATATGAATTTGCAATCCTGTGAATTTTTTCGTTTATCCCGCCAAGCTCTGACCTGATTCTTTTCAAGTCGGCGCTTGCATTACTGTCGATATTGCCGTCCTGATCGATGTATTTCAAAATTTCGGAATAAAAATCGTCCCCAAGCTTTTTTACATTGAAAAGCTTCTTCAATGATTCATATCCTTCCTTCAAAAGTTTGTTTTGAATGAAAAAATATGTTTTTACCGAGAATGCAAGCATGTAAAGGTCGACCTCGTTTATCGTGATGCCTTTCCTGCCCATTTCGACCTGTTTGCCGAAATTATAAAGCACCGATAACTGGAGCCTTTCCTCTTTCTCGAAAAAATTCTTTAATATGTTTAAAAGGGAATGTTCTTCCCTGATTTTATCAATATCCCGGGAAGGATTCAATTCAAGGATCGAAGTTCTGCCGTTTTCACTCAGGGCGAAAGAGCTTATTTCAGTCAGTATCCTGTCAAACTCGATTTTGGAATAGTCAAAATTAGTAAATATATTTTCCATTTTCAAATTTTACATTAATGGTCTGCTCATCGCCGGACTTGAGATTCAAATTAATGTCTTTACCCTTTCTTGATATTCTGACAGTGTAATTTGAGGGCGGGACAAGTATTTCCCTGTAAAAGGCGTTCGCGTATTTTACCGGCTTGATATCGATATAATTTGCATAATTGTAATCGCCTTTGTTAAAAACCATCCCCTGGGTTTCATTGTTTATAAAAACAGGTATTTTGGCAACATTACTTATGATTTTTATCCTGCCCGGCTGGGGAGTTAATGGTGTATGAATGACAACCGTTCTGTCATCAAGTGAAAAATTTATAACAAAACGCTTGTCGGCATATTTAATATCGTCCTTCTCGAAATTTTTCACAAGAAACGTATATGTTACTCCCGATTTAAAAGTATCCTCTTTCCTGTTTTTCTTCATAAGAATGAAATCGATCACCGTCATCCATTTCCCGTAATAATATACGTAAAGATTCGTCTCTTCATTCTTTATCTGGCTGATCTGCTTATCAGAATAATTGTCAAAGGAAAAGAGCCATTTCTGACTTATCGAATCCCAGAACCTGAAATAAACGGAAACTTCCTGCGGCCAAAGATCCACAATAGGAATGAATACCGTCTGCCCGTTTTTTGTGTTCCTGTTCCTGTCCTGGAGTATTCTTGGCAACACAACGACTTTTTTCAAATTTTTGTAGGAACCGCTTGATATGCTTATGTCATGCTCGCCTTCTTTCAGGTAAAAAGAGTTATGATATCTTTTATCTATATAATCTTCCAGTTTCAAATCCACTTTCTTTTTGTTCTTCATATTCCTGAAAACATCCCTGAAATACCCGAGATAATCTTTCCTGAAATATGCCTTTTCATATTTGCCGTCTATGCCGACAAAGATGTTATCAATGTTCATATTGACCCTGTCAAACTCGACATTTATCTTGCCGTATTTTTTTGCAGCAAAAAATTCATAATAAGTGTTGCTTGCCACGAACAAATATGAAAGAATTGCTATTGCAATTACAGACAAAACCGTTATCCTGAAAATCATCGATTTTATCTTTTGTTTTTTCTGGCTTATGAAAAATCCGGCATTCATGAGTTTCTTGTCATGGAGCAGGAGCCTTCTTACAGAATCTTTTATTTCATAGGCATTGTATTTCCTGAAATAATTCCGGAGTATATGAATAAGCGGCAGTAGATTTTTGAACCTTCGCTTCATCTTCGGATTAAATGTTTTTCTTAAAATCTTTTTTGCGATACCGGGCAGGTTTTTCACGAATTTTGTGGCCGGCGTAAACCTGCCTTTGGTTATTGCCGAAATTACTTCTGCGCTGAATTCATTCCTGTAAGGACGTGAGCCAGTAATCATTTCGTAAAACACAATGCCAAGCGAATAAACATCCGACTGTATCGATGCTTCACCCCTGCTTGAAAACTGTTCCGGCGCCATATATGCAGGCGTACCGATTACAGTACCTTCCTGGGTCAGCCCCTTGTCCTCCTCGCCGGGTTTTTTGGAAATACCGAAATCGGTCAATTTAATATTGCCTGTGGTTGAAGAAATCAGTATATTGTGGGGCTTTATGTCCCTGTGAATTACTTTTTTCGTGTGAGCATGATGAAGGCCAAGTGCGGCCTGATAAAGAATGAACAAAGCGAGTGGAACCGGGATATTCTCGTTTTCCTGTATTATTTCATTGAGAGACTTGCCCTTGACATACTCCATTGCAATGTATGTTGCACTGCCTTCCTTGAAATGGTCATATATCTGCACGATATTTTCATGCCTGAACTCAAGCATGATCTTTGCTTCCTGCAAAAATCTTTCACTTGCTTCCCTGTCCCTGATAGATAATTTTTTTAGGATTATTTCCTGTTTTAAGGTAGGATGCTTGGCGACATAAACTTCACCCATGCCGCCTTTGCCGATTTTCTTTACGATTAAATAATTTTTAATCCTGTTATTAGAACTGTCTGGCATAATGTTATTCTTATTATAACACTTAACCGGGAGGATATCCCGGTTAAGTTGATAATTTATTTAATAATATTTATTTGATTTCCTTTAATAAATCATTGACCCTGTCCGTTTTTTCCCAGCTGAATTCACTCCTTCCGAAATGTCCATATGCAGCTGTTTCCTGATAAACAGGCTTTAACAAATCAAGTGTTCTGATTATTCCCAAAGGAGTGGTATCAAAAACCTTCTTAGCAGCTTCCTCTATGACTCTTTCTTCCACTTTTGATGTACCGAATGTCTGCACCAGAATTGAAACCGGTTTTGCAACACCGATCGCATAAGCCAGCTGAACCTCACATCTTTCACACAAATCGGCTGCAACAATATTTTTTGCAATGTATCTTGCCATATAAGCTGCCGACCTGTCGACTTTTGAAGGATCCTTGCCGCTGAATGCACCGCCCCCATGTCTTCCCATACCACCGTAAGTATCAACAATAATTTTTCTTCCTGTTAATCCCGAATCCCCATGCGGGCCGCCTATAACAAAACGTCCTGTTGGATTCACAAAAAATTTTGTCTCACTGTTCAAGAGGCCCGTAGGTTCAAGAACGGCTTTAATTACTTTATTAGTGATAGTATCTTTAATTTCATCATAACCTACATTATCATCATGCTGATGCGAAATTACTACGGTTTCAATTCTCAACGGCTTGTGGCCTTCATATTCGATCGTAACCTGGCTTTTTGAATCCGGCCTTAACCAGGTTATATCACCGCTTTTTCTCAAATCCGTAGCCTTTCTCAACAATTGGTGAGCATACATGATCGGTGCAGGCATTAATTCAGGAGTTTCCTTACATGCAAAACCGAACATCATTCCCTGATCCCCGGCCCCTTGTTCCTTGAATAAGCCTTGACCCTCAGTTACTCCCTGAGAAATATCCGGAGACTGAGAATGTAAAGTATTTAAAACAGCCATCGCTTCATAATCGAGACCATATTCCGGTCTGTCGTAACCTATTTTTTTTGCAACACCTCTGATTATTTCCTGATGATCAAAAACAGCCTTTGTTGTTATTTCGCCGCCGACCAAAACCATACCGGTTGAAGTAAATGTTTCACAGGCAACCCTGGATTTTGGATCCTGCTTAATACATGCATCCAATATTGCATCTGATACCTGATCACAAAGTTTATCCGGATGTCCCTCACTTACAGATTCTGAAGTAAACAAATATTTTCTGTCTGACATTATCATATCTCCTTAATGGCAAAAAAATGAATTATGAATATACGATATATTGAATAAAAAATCAATAATTAATTGTTATAAAGCCTAATTATATATAACTATTAATACCAAATTAATAAAAAAAAACCTGGCAACGACCTACTCTCCCATAGAGCTACCTCTACAGTACCATTGGCGCTGAGGGACTTTACTTCTGTGTTCGGAATGGGAACAGGTGTTTCCCCCTCGCTATCAGTCACCAGGAAAATTATTTAATTAAATAATCTGTTAAATCAATTTGTCTAGAACTTATAGCATATTTTCATAATTTTATCAATATGCTATTTTTTGTTTTTTTCGGATAAAATATAATAAAATAGTCAGGCCTCACGAATTATTAGTACTGGTAGGCTACAAAGCTTACACTTTTTAGACCATCAGCCTATCAACGTCCTCATCTGGAACGATTCTTTAGTCC